>CAMGAM010000041.1 GCA_946007485.1 uncultured Mycoplasmatota bacterium | reverse complement strand
ATGATGATTTTGTTAAGTTAATGTCTGATGAAGAAGAAGAAAGATTACTAAAAAACTCCTATATTCAAGAAGGATTTGAACAAGGTATTGAGAAAGGTATCGAGCAAGGCATTGAGCAACAAACTATCGAATTAACTAAAAATATGCTAAAGAAAAATATTGATATAAATCAAATTTCTGAAATAACTGGCTTATCTACTGATAAAATTACCAAACTAGCTAAAAATGTGAAGTAATAATAGAACTTCACATTTTTATAATAGCAAATTACAAAAATTAATCTAGCCAAGTATAAAGATTTTTGCTATAATAGGGGCATAGAAAACAGTATTATTGCTATGATTGATATGACATATGAAGAATTATTGAAAGTTAAAGGTGATAAACTTATGGAGAAGTTAAAAGATGAAGCCATTGAATTAAATAATGATGATGATTTTGTTAAGTTAATGTCTGATGAAGAAGAAGAAAGATTACTAAAAAACTCCTATATTCAAGAAGGATTTGAACAAGGTATTGAACAAGGCATTGAACAACAAACTATCGAATTAACCAAAAACATGCTAAAAGAAAATGCTGATATCAATTTTATTTCCAAAATAACCGGCTTATCTACTGATGAAATCACTAAAATTGCTAAAAATATGAAGTAAAAAATATTAAATTTCTATTTTGATTAATTAAATAATGTTATGTACAATGTATCTAGATGAAGAAAACTTCATAAAATATTAAAAGGAACACTTAATATTCGCATGTCAAGTCTCCTTATTGGTTTGGTTGTACCTATCAAACTTATTGACTACCGGTATTATTTTTTACATAAAACTTGAAAAGAGGTTGAGTGAAAATAAATATTTTTCACTCAGCCTCTTTAAATTAATAATTATTCTTCAAAATAACTAGTTCCAATAAATTCTCTTAAAATTGATAATGATGGTACATCTTCACTTGGAAGTGGTAAAATTAAATCTAATAATTTAATCAATCTAACTGCCGTTAAATATTCCGGATCATCTTCTTTAATTTGATATAATAATGGTTCTGCATATACTTTTAATACTGCCAACTCATATGCTAAGAAAGTATTAAAGATAATATCAGCTTTATCTTGATATCCAAAGACATATTTCTCTTCGCCATCTCTTACTTCACTCCAAGTAGATAGTGTATGTGAAGAATTATATCCTCTTGTTCTATTATCTCTAACCATTCTTCTAAGTAATCTAATATCAGTCAAATTGATTCGATTATCATCATCTATATTTAAATATACCAGTGGTGATATATATATCTTAAACTTCTTATCCTTAGGAATATCTTTAAGTAATTCTTCAGATAAGGCATGTAATCCCTCAACTATCAAAATATCATTTTCATTCATCTGAAGGTTTTTATTATATATTTTCCTTCCTTCAACAAAATCAAATGTTGGTGCTACAACTTTTGTTCCCTTTAAAAGTTTTCCAATCTGATTATTAAATAATTTTACATCGATTGCCCTCAAACTTTCAAAATCTGGTTTACCGTTTTCATTAAGTGGTGTCTCATCTCTATTAAGAAAATAATCATCTAAAGATATTGGTACTGGATTAAGACCTAAAGTCTTTAAATACATTGATAATTTTCTAGCAGTCGTTGTCTTTCCTGAAGAAGATGGTCCTGATAATAAAATTATCTTTATCTTATCTTTCTTTTCTTTAATCATTCCTGCAATTTGTTGTAAACGATAATCTTGAATTGATTCAGATAAATTAATAAGTTCCCCTCTTTTACTGCTAATAATCGCATCATTAAGTTCCCCAATACTACTTATATTAAGTATCTTTGCCCACTCTAAATATTCATCTATACTATTAAAGAATTGTTCATGATGCTTATATTTTAATATTTTTCCATTATCATATATTGATGGATATCTAAGAATTATTCCTTTACCAGGTAAATTAGTTAAATCAAAATATTTAAGTACTGAACTATCATGTGGTAAATTCCCAATAATATAATTGTATACTCCATCAAATTTATATAAAGTTACATAATTATTCTTATCATAAAATAAAGTTCTAATCTTATCCTCTCTCTTAATACTCCTAAAATATGTTAATGCTTCATTCATCGTTGTTTCTACTTTAACAAAAGGAAGGGATTTATCTACTTTTTCTTTCATTAATTTCTTTATTTTAACAATATCATCATCGGATACTTTCTTATCTATCTCAAAAAATACTCCCCTATCTATTGAATTTCTTATTTTAATTATCGTATCTTTACCAAGTATTTCTAATGCTGACACTCTAAATAAGAAAGTTAATCCTTTTTCATAAATTCTACTTCCTACTGAATTATTTAAATCATATAATATCAACTTTCCACTTTTATTAATCGAATCATCATATCCAATAATTATATTTTCGAAATTACCACAAATAATTTCTTTTTCTGTCCCAATACTCTTAATTACTTCAGATAATTTTATTCCTTTTCGAAATTCTAACTTTGTTCCATCTTCAAAAGTTATTATAATATTATTCACATTTATCAACTCCGTATATTAACATTATATCATGCCACAGACTTTATAAGCAACCTAAAATCTAAAATTCTTTGTATTTTTAATCAGCACAATTAATTATATCAAAATATTTAAAAAGTATGCTTAGTTTTTATATTTTAAAACTTCACATACTTTATTTTCTTTAATGCTTTTCTTACTATCAATAATTCTTTGATTTGATGATCCTCTAAAAGGTACATTATAACTCTTTAATTCAAGAATAAATGGTGAATCTACTAAAACATCAATATTTTCAAGTAATTCTCTTAAATTTTCTTCCTTCTCACATCTTTTAAGTAAAGCTTCCATCGTATATCCTGTATAACACCATACATTAAGATCTATTGAATGACAAAATTTAGCAATCTCTAAACAAGCATCTATTTGCTCTAGTGGATCTCCACCTGATAAAGTTATTCCATCCTGAAAGGAAATATTTTTTATTTCTTCGCATAAATCTTCTACATCTCTTAAAAAGCCACCATCAAAATCATGCGTACTTGGATTATGACAGGAAGGACAATTATGACGGCATCCTTGAGTCCATATAACTGTCCTTATTCCTTCACCATCCACAATACTTTCTTTTGTAAGTTCCCCTGCAAGCCTAATTTTCATTTTACTTTTCCATTAATCCTTGAGTTCCGTGTTTAACTCTATCTCTTTCTTCAGCCTTTTTACCATTATTGAATCTATCTACAGTTCCTACTAAATAACCTGTTATTCTTCTGATTCTCTCAAATCCTACACCTTCACCCACTGTTTTTTCTTCTCTTACTTCTACTTCTTTCATTTTTATTCCTCCTAATTATTTTTTTATTTATTTATTTACAAGTACTGCAACTATTGCAACTTGCACTTCTAAGTTTTTCAACCGATACACCCTCATATGCTTTTCTACCACAACCAGGACATACATCCTTGATTACCCCTACATATCCACATACTGGATCTCTATCTACCGGATGATTAATTGCTCCATATCCAAAATCATTTTCTTTCATAAGTCTTACAATTTTCTCAAATGCATCAATATTCGTAGATACATCCCCATCAAGTTCAATATAACTAATATGTCCTGCATTTGTATACTTATGATATGGACCCTCTAATTTAATCTTATCAGCTATTGATATATTGTAATATACTGGTACATGGAATGAATTAGTATAGTACTCTCTATCAGTAACTCCCTTAATCTTTCCATATATTGCCCTATCAATATTAACAAATCTACCAGATAATCCTTCAGCTGGAGTTGCTAAACAAGTAAAGTTTAAATTATATTCTTTGGCATATTCATCACATTTATCTCTCATAAACTTAACAATCTTAAGTCCAAGCTTTTGAGCTTCTGGATCTTCTCCATGATGTTTGCCAATAAGTGCTTTAAGTGTCTCAGCAAGTCCAATAAAGCCAATACTAAGTGTTCCATGCTTTAATACTTTTCTAAGTCTATCCGTTGGTTTTAATTTATCTGAATCTATCCATACTCCCTGTTCTAATAAGAATGGGAAATTATAAATTCTTTTATTACATTGAATTTCAAATCTTTCAAGTAATTGATCCTTAACCATATCCATCGTTTCTTCAAGTTCATCGAAGAATCCTTTAAGATCCGCTTTCTCAAGTCCACTAACAATACCATGTTTAATACCTAATCTTGGTAAATTAATAGATGTAAATGATAAATTTCCTCTACCAGGAGTTACTGCTTTATTCTCATCGACTATATTTCCCATAACTCTTGTTCTACATCCCATATATGCTACTTCAGTATTATAATCTCCCTTAAAATATGGTTTATTAAATGATGAATCCATAAATGAGAAATTAGGAAATAATCTCTTAGCTGATACTTCACAACTAAGTCTAAATAAATCATAGTTTGGATCTTCCTTATTGTAGTTAACTCCTTCTTTCACCTTGAATATTGATATTGGGAAGATTGGTGTTTCATTCTTACCAAGTCCTGCATCAACACTATATAAATAATTCTTCATAACCATTCTTCCTTCTGGAGAAGTATCTGTTCCAAAATTAATTGATGAAAATGGTACTTGAGCTCCAGCTCTTGAATGCATTGTATTTAAATTATGAACAAAAGCTTCCATCGCTTGATAAGTTCGCTTATCAGTTTTCTTATATGCTATATCATAAGCTTTACTAAATATTTTTTTAACCTCATCACTATCTTTAGCACACTCGTCCATATAACTTAAATCAAATTCAATACTATCTAATTTATCTATCTTATCATTTACTTTATTCATATTGATAAATGTATCAAATCCTGAATAATCTAAAAGTTCTTCAATTGCTGATTTATATTGTTTTTTAAATGTTTTAAGTACACCAGGCGCTAAATAGTAATCGAATGCTGGTATTGCTTGTCCTCCATGTTGATCATTTTGATTAGATTGAATTGCAATTGCTGCCAAAGCTGAATAACTCATAATATCTTGTGGTTCTCTTAAATATCCATGCCCTGTTGAAAAACCATTTTTAAATAATTTACTCAAATCTATTTGCGTACAAGTGGTTGTTCCCATAGCTAAGAAATCCATATCATGAATATGTATATCACCATTATCATGAGCATCTGCAAATTTCTTTTTCATTAAATATGCTTTAGCAAATTCTTTAGAAACCGTTGACCCATATTGAAGCATTGTTCCCATAGCACTATTTCCATCGATATTTGCATTTTCTCTTTTAGCATCTTCTTAAGCAGCACTCTTAAGTCCAAGTCCTTCTAATGACTTTAAAAATTTATGAATTTTCTTCTCATCAGCAAATAAAAGTCTTGATTGAGCTCTTCTATCACGATATTCGGAAAAAGATTTAAAAACATCTTCATAACCACATTTTTTAAGTGATTCTTCAATTAAATCTTGAATATCTTCAATTTTAATCTTTTCTTCATCCTTATAATCTTTCTGAATTTTTTTAATTACTGTTTGATAAACTTTTTGTACATCTTTAGATGAATATACCGGTTCATCATCACGAGTTATACTATCAAAACCTTTTTTAATAGCTAAGGCAATTTTAGTTCCATCAAAATCTACTTTCTTGCCATTTCTTTTAACAACTTTAAGTGTTGTTACTAATTCTTCAGTATTTGTCATACCATCTACTCCTATCTCTATTGTTAAATCAATTATATCGACTATTTTTTTATCTGTCAATACATTTTTGTTCGTTTTTTTGTTTTTTTATTTTTTCACTTTTTATTTTTTTTAAAATTTATATTTTTCCTATTTTTAATATAAATATAATAAACATCTTTTTGTATCTTTAATCAATATTTTCCTTTATTTATAAGTGTTTATTTATATTAACGAACAAAAATTTAAAAGAAAATATTTCTGAAAATTTCACTTTTCTAAATTTTACAAAAAATGTAAAGTAATAAAAAAACACTTTTTTGCAAATTACTTGCAGCAAAGTGTTCGTGTTAATAAATTATAATTTTTCTACACTAATTTTAACATTATATTCATTAATTTCGTAACCATCAGTTAAATTACTACCATTATTAAATTCTACAGCCAAAGTTTCATCCTTGATAAAATCGATAAACTCGCTAATTCTGTTCGCATATTCATCACTTGCTTCATAAAATACTTTAACTCTATCAGCAATATCAAATCCATTATTCTTTCTAATTTGTTGAATCTTAGATACTGTCTCTCTTGCTAATCCTTCATTAATAAGTTCATCTGTTAAAGTTGTATTAAGAACAATAAAGTCATCTCCCTTATCAGCAGCATTAAATCCTTCTTTTGCTTCCACTCTAATATCAACCATTGAACTATCTACAGTAAATTCTTCACCTGCTAATTTAACAACTATATTCTCGCCATTTCTTAATTTATTTATCTCGTCCATATCTAACTCTGTTAAACAGTTTTGGAATTCTTTAATCTTAGGTCCCAGTATCTTTCCTACTTCTTTAAAATTAGGCTTTATTGTAAAATTAATATAAGTACTTAAATTATCTTCAAACACCACTTCTTTAACATTAAGTTCTTCCTTAATTAAATCTACCAAATCATTAATAATCTTCTTATTCTTACTATCGATGATTACTTCACTAATTGGTTGTCTTACTTTTATTTTAGCTTCTTCTCTAGCATTTCTACCAAGACTAATTAAATCTCTTACTAAATCCATTCTCTCTTCAATCTTATCTTGATACATTTTCTTATCTGCTACTGGATAATCAGCTAAATGAACACTCTCAAGTCCTGTTAAATTTCTATATATCTCATCACTAATAAACGGACTTATCGGAGCCAATAATTCACATAGACCTACTAATACTTGATAAGTCGTTTGATATACTGCCTTCTTACTATCATTTAACTCACTACCCCAAAATCTTCTTCTATTTCTTCTAATATACCAATTAGATAAATCTTCATTCAAGAATATATTAATTGCTCTTGTTACTTTATTTAAATCATATTCATCCATTGATAAAGTAACATAGTTAACAAGTTTATTATATTTAGATAATAACCATTTATCAATTTCTTCTAAAGATTCATATGAAACACTAAATTCTCTTGGATCTAAATCATCTGCATTTGCATACATTTGGAAGAATGTATAAGTATTCTTAAGTGTTCCAAATGTCTTTGATTGAATTTCTTTAATTCCATCTTCATCAAACTTTAGTGGTGTCCAAACTGGTGATGCATGAAGCATATAAAATCTTGTCGCATCTGCCCCATATTTATTCAAAATACCAAATGGTTCTACAGCATTTCCTTTACTCTTATGCATTTTTTGACCATATTTATCAAGTACTAAATCGTTAACTAAAACATTTTTATATGGAGCACAACCTTCTAAGAAAGTAGATATAACAATTAGTGAATAAAACCATCCTCTAGTTTGATCTATTCCTTCGCAAATAAAGTCAGCCGGGAATTGTTCTTTCCATAATTCCTTATTCTCAAATGGATAATGATACTGTGCAAAAGGCATCGCTCCTGAATCAAACCAACAATCGATTACATCTTTAACTCTTGTCATTGCTTTTCCGCACTTAGGACATTTAATATGAACATCATCGACATATGGTCTATGTAATTCAATACTCTCATCAATCTTTTCAATAGCCTTCTCAACTAATTCACTTCTTGAACCAATCATCTCATCATGACCACATTCACATCTCCATAAAGGTATTGGTGTTCCCCAGTATCTATTTCTAGATATTGCCCAATCATTTAAATTCTCAAGCCAATTACCAAATCTTTTCTCACCAACAAAATCTGGATACCAATTAACTTTCTTATTAGCTTCTACTATCTTATCTTTAAATTCTGTAACCTTTATATATAAACTAGGTTTAGAATAATATACTAAAGGAGTTTTACATCTCCAACAGTGTGGATAATTATGAACCATCTTTTGTTTCTTAAATAATTTATCTTCTTCTGCTAAATACTTAATAATCTCTAATTCTAATTCTGAATCTACTACTAATCTACCTTTCCAAGGCCCTTCCGTATAGCATCCATCTTCTCCTACCGGATTTAACATTGGTAAATCATACTTAAGTCCTACTTCATAGTCATCTTGTCCAAAAGCTGGTGCAATATGAACTATACCAGTACCATCTTCCATTGTAACATAATTATCACATACAATATAAAATCCTTTTTTATTGACTTTCATAAATGGTAATAATTGCTCATATTCCATATATTCTAAATCTTTACCAAGATATTCTTCAACAACTTCAAATTCATCCCCCAATACTTGATGAGCAAGTTTTTCTGCTACAATAAAATTATATCCCTTAGATAAACATTTAACATATTTTTCATCTGGATTAACACAAGCCGCTACATTAGCCATAAGTGTCCATGGAGTCGTTGTCCAAACAAGTAAATAAGTATTCTCCATTTCTTTTAACTTAAATGGTACTGTTACCGTATTAACGCTTACTTCCTTATATCCTTGAGCAACTTCATGACTAGCAAGTCCTGTTCCACATCTAGGACAATATGGTAAAATCTTTAATCCATCATAAATTAATCCTTCATCAAAGAATTTCTTTAATATCCACCATTCACTCTCAATATAATCATTATCATAAGTAATATAAGGATGTTCCAAATCGATAAATTGTCCTAACTCTTCAGTAAATTCTCTAAACGCTTTCTCATTTTTCCATACTGATTCACGACACTTTTCATTAAATTCTTTAATACCATATTTTTCAATATCATTCTTTCCTTCAAATCCAAGTTCTTTTTCTACCTGTACTTCTACTGGAAGACCGTGTGTATCCCAACCAATCTTTCTAACTACACGATATCCTTTCATTGTTTTATACTTACAAAAAGTATCTTTAAGTAATTTTGCTAAAATATGGTGAACTCCTGGCATTCCATTTGCAGTTGCTGGTCCATCATAAAAAACAAAATTTTCACATCCCTTACGATTTTCTACTTGACGATCATTAATTTTATTAACTCCACCCCAAGATTCACAAATTGCTTTTTCTACCGTACTGACATCTCTTTTGTCAAGTTCTTTAAATTTCATTTATTAATCCTCCTCAAATCTTTTATCATTCATATCTTCCATACTATATCCTAAAGAAAGATATATATCAAGCGAATCCAATTTACTCTTCATACTTTCTTAAAAAAGAAAAAAGCCCTTATACTTAAGGACGGAATAACCGCGGTACCACCTTAATTCACTATAAGTGCTCTTGTATTTCGATAACGGCTTTAACCGGTCTAACCTACATATCAGTAAGACACATCTGAAGTGATCTAGATTATAACCTCTATATAGTTTTCCACCAACCAACTACTCTCTATCATATATTTATAATCCCGTCTTCATCGCTTGTTTTCACAAATCTCTTTAATTATATAATAAATCATTCTTCTTTGTCAACACCCAAATAATTATTTTTGAAGCACTCTCTTTCTTCCTTTATTTTTCTCATCA
>CAMGAM010000040.1 GCA_946007485.1 uncultured Mycoplasmatota bacterium | reverse complement strand
ACTTAACTAATCATCTTGTTATTAACCAGTTAAGTTTTCTTTTATTTATGATATATGTTTTATATTTAAAAAGTATGAAATGATATTATATCTTTGTTGGCTTCAATTAATTATACGTGTTTGATGTTAGTATAATCAGATATTTCATGATTTGTAGTAGTAATATCTTCAATATCTAATTTATGAATATCATCTTTACCAGTTATTCTAGCAAAGGTTTTTAGTTCATCTTTGACAACATTTAGGAAGTTTTCTAATCTTTTAGCGCTTAAATCTACTTTTAGACGACTTCGTAAATTGTCATCTTGGGTAGCAACACCAACAGGACACATTCCTGATTGACAGATACGATATTGACTACATGCGATGGCCATTAAAGCGGAGGTAGCAATAGCAACGGCATCAGCTCCCATAGCGATTGCTTTAGCAAAATCAGCAGATGTTCTTAGACCACCAGTAATAATTAGTGAAATGTCTTTGATATTATGTTCATCTAAATATTTTCTTGCTCGATATAAGGCATAGATGGTAGGAACAGTGGTAGCATTTTTGATTATTTTAGGACTTGCTCCAGTAGCGCCGCCACGACCATCGATGGTTATAAAGTCTGGATTAGCATAAGTAGCAAATTCTAGATCTTTTTCAATGTGGCCAGCGGCTAATTTAATACCAATAGGTCGACCTTCTGATTTTTCTCTTAGCATGCTTACAAGATCTTTTAGGTCTTCTTTGGTATTTATTTCAGTAAATCTTGATGGACTGATAATATCTTCGCCAATATTTTTGCCTCTGATACGAGCGATTTCTGGAGTTACTTTTGCTCCAGGTAGGTGTCCACCCATTCCTGGTTTAGTTCCTTGACCTATTTTTATCTCAATAGCTGCAACTTTTTTGAGATTTTCATCATTGACGCTGTACTTATTAGGAACATATTCAAAAATATATTTGTAGGCATTGTCAAATTCTTCTTCTAATATTCCACCTTCTCCACCACAGATAGCTGTTTTTACACGACTACTACCAATTGATAGAGCTGTTTTGGCTTCTTTTGATAAGGCGCCAAATGACATATGAGAAATAATTACTGGCATAGATATTTCTAGTGGTTTTTTAGCATTTTTACCAATAATTGTTTTTAGATTAACAGGATCACTTTCTAGAAGTGGGGGATTATATAACTGTCCTCCAAGAATTAAGATATCATCAAAGCCAATTGGTTTTATATTTGGTCCCATAGCACTAATAATACTTTCTCCAGTGATAGCCATTTTATGAATATCATCCATATTCTTTTCAATATCATCAGATACTCTAACATATTCCTTTAGATAATTTTCAACAGTAGTAGTACTATCTTCTTTCTTAAATGTATTGTTTGCTTTTGATATTTTGGTTTCTTCTTTTTGATTATTCTCTTCCGTTATTTTTTGAAAATCACTTTTAGGTGAAAAACACATTGGACATACCCAATCTTCTGGCAAATCTTCAAATTTTACATCTTCTTTGTCATCATCATAGATATATCCACACATTATACACTTATATTTAGCCATAAAAATACTCCTTTCTTTTATTTTTATGCATTTATGAACTTTAAGATTCTTGATTTAACACGGTCGGCACCAAGTAGTTTCATGATTTCATATAAATCTGGAGTCATTGTACTACTAGTTAGAGCTATTCTTATTACCGTAGAGACATCTGCGACACTACCTTTATAATTATTAGGATTCTCTTTATATTCTTTCATATTGGCACAGTATCCTAGTGCGGTAGATAACTCTTTTATTCTACTGAACCAAGTATCTTTATCATCTGATTCTTGATAATATGAATTAATATAGGTACTCAAGATGTTATTTATTTCATTTTTATCAGTGATATTTCCTTTATCATAATCAACATTTTGGAATAATTCATCATACATGTACCAAATATTTTTCTTAATACTAGACCAAGATTCATAATCTTTACGTGGCTTTTTTTGATATCTTTCAATGCTAAAGACATTAATAGTATATTCTTTATATTTGGATAATAATTCATATAATTCTAAATCATAGGTCTTAGACCATGTTAAGACATTATTATATACTTCTTCAGCGCTTAGATAACTAATATAATTTCTAGAAATGTTAATTAGTTTTTCTAAATCAAATAGTGAGCCACTAGCAGATATTTTTTTAAAATCAAATTTAAAGTCATCAATCGATTTATCTTTGTTAGCATCATACCATTGTTCAAAATTAGTATTAGCAATTGTCATTAAATATAAATGGACAGCTTTAATCGGAATACCTAGTTCTGTATAATAACTCATAGCAGCTTCAGGATCTTTTCTTTTAGATAATTTTCTTTTGGTATCTCCTTCTTGTTTCATGATTGGTGATAAATGAGCATATTTAGGTGGATTAAATCCAAATACTTGAAACAATTGAATGTGAATAGGAAGAGATGATACCCATTCATCTCCTCTTGTGATATGAGTGGTTCTCATTAAATGATCATCTACTAAATGAGCAAAATGATATGTAGGTAGGCCATCTGATTTCATAATAACAATATCTAAATCGTTTTCAGGGAATTCAATTTTTCCTTTAACAAGATCATTTACAACAATCTTCTTTTCAAAATCACCGGGAGATTTTAATCTGATGATGAATTTTTCGCCATTTTTAATGCGATTATATGCTTCATCAATTTTTAAATTTCGACATACAGCATATCTTCCATAATAACCAATTCTTGATTTGGTAGCTTCTTGCATTTCTCTAATTTCATCTAAGTGTTCTTCAGTGCAAAAACAAGGATAAGCCATGCCAATTTCTAAAAGATGTTTAATAAAAGCATGATATATTTCTTTTCGCTCGCTTTGAATGTATGGTCCATAATTACCGATTGATTCGGTTCTAGATAAAGCTCCTTCATCGATGTTTATTTCAAAGTTTTTTAAATCGGCAACAATACCTTCAATTCCATTTTCGACTTCTCTTTTTTGGTCAGTATCTTCAATTCTTAAGTAGAAAACACCATTGGTATCTTTGGCTGCTTTACTTGAAATAAATGATGCGAGTAAACTTCCCATGTGAACAAAACCGGTTGGAGATGGTGCAAAACGAGTGACCATGGCTCCTTCTGGTAAATTTCTTTCGGGATAGATTTTTTCATAGTCTTCGATAGTTTTGGTAATGTTTGGAAAAATTAAATTAGCTAAATCTTTATTTGTCATAAAATCCTCCTTAATATATATGTTTAATAACTAATCTTTTTTTGCATTTACATATATTATTTAACCACTTTTTGGCGTTTTAGTCAACGATATTATTACTAAGCAATTTTAAGAAATAGTATAGTTAGTTAATGCCTAAAAAAGAAAGTTTTTTACTTAATAAATTAATTTTAATTAGGGTTTATATAATACTTTTTTATTAAATACTTTTTGTTATTAACTTATTAAATTAATTAAAATAAGAGGTAAAATATTTTAGTAAAAGAAAATCCCTTATAAAATAAGGGAGTATTTTTACTTGGTTGCCCCAGCTAGATTCGAACTAGCGATCATGGAGTCAGAGTCCAATGCCTTACCGCTTGGCTATGGGGCAATATTTTTCTTTGTCAAATATGATTATAACATAAATTGATAAGAAAAAAAAGACTTTCGTCTTTAAAAGCAAAAATATTTAATTAAGATAATAATAGCAAAAACTACTCTATAGATAGCAAAGATTGAAAAATCATGTTTTTTAATGTAATTAAGTAAGAATTTAATTGATAGAATGCCAACGATAAAAGCGACGACAATTCCAACAAAGGTTTCAAGTGTAAATGCTAAATTTCCTATTTCTAAGATGGTAGCTCCAGCAATTATAGGAACTGATAATAGAAATGTAAATTTGGTGGCAGCTGATTTGGATAGTCCCATTAATCTAGCGGTTAAAATAGTAGTACCACTTCTTGAAAAACCTGGGATGATGGCAAGAGCTTGGGATAAGCCAATAATTAATGCTTGTTTTAGAGTGATGTGCTGATAGTCTGTTTCTATTTTGTAATGTTTATCAGCCCATCTATCGCCAAGATAAATAAGAATACCCATGACGGCTAGAGCGGTGGAAATTAACCATATCTTTTGTCTAAAAATATTCTCAATTACATCATCTAATAAGAATCCTAATAAAGCTCCAGGGATGGTAGCTACCACTAAATACCAAAACATTTTATTATTAAAAGAATCTTTTCCTTTGGTAATTTTATCAATTGCACCGGTAAATAGTGACCACCAATCTTTAAAAAAGATGGCTAGAACAGCTAAAAGAGTTCCAAAATGCAAGGCAACATCAAAGGCAAGTGATGATTGCTCCCATCCTAATAAATAGGGAACTAAAATCAAGTGGGCTGATGAAGAAATTGGTAAAAATTCACCAATTCCTTGAATAATTCCTAAGATAATACTTTTTATCATAGATATACATCTCCTTAATTAATTATATTATTTATTTTCAATAAATTCCAACAAACCAATAAACATATTAATATACTTTGGCTCTAATCCAGATTTTCTTAGTTTTCTTAATCCGATTCGTTTTTTCTTTATTGATAAATCACTAAATATGATACTATCAATTTCTTCTTTTAAAATCGTATTTATTTCTAAGTCATCTAAAATTCCTTCAATTTCTTCATTGATGACACTAATGGTTTCAATTTCGATATTATTACCAATGATATTTACTTCAAGTGTTTCATAAGGATTTATATCGTTTAGTTTAATTATTAAGTCATTTTTTTCAATTTCATGCTTATAAATTTCTTCTTTATTTTGGTATTTAACAATTACTTTAGATGGACTTTTCATATTTCTAAAACGAAGGAGATAATTTCTATTTGAAATATTAAAATTACCATCTTTTCTTTTCATAGTAAATTTGTATCCATTATCAACTTTATCGAGGTTCATTTTAGTAATTAGATAATTTTGATTTCTATTTAAAGAAATACCATCATCTTCATATAGTTCATAACTACCATATAAGCCATTTTCAGCAGGGAAAATTTGAATTTCCATATTTTTAGGAACATCAGTTGTATCATCTAGCGACATTGGGATAATGGAACCTTCTTTGACAAAGATAGGATAATCTTCATCTTTATAGAAGTTAACATAGTATTTATTTCCAGCAAATTTTTTACCTGAAGTATAATCATACCAAATACCATTAGGGATAAAAATTCTTTGGACAACACGATTCATTTCATGATTTTTCTTTTTAACAATTGGACTTATCATAATCTTACTACCAAAGAAATATTGATTTACATAGTTTGGTTCATCATATATTTTAGGATATTTGTAATATAGTGGTTGAATGATAGGAACTCCATATTGATGATAGGTATATCCTTCATTATAAATATAAGGAATTAATTTATTTCTTAATTGCATATATTCTCTAATAACAGATAAATTTATTTGATTCCATTTCCATGGTTCACGTTTGTAATATTTACCTGTATCACCGGCTAAGATTAAGATAGGATTAAAAACGCCAAATTGTATATAACGAAGATATAATTCATCATCTTCAATTCCACCATAATAGCCGCCAATGGCGTGAGCATGCCATGATATACCTAGATTAGCCGCAGAGTTATTATAGGTTGGTAGGACTTTTAAAGTGTCCCAACTAACTTTAGTTCTGCCACTATAGATAATGGGATATCTGTGGGGAGCAATGCCAGGGTTTCTTGAAAGAATAATTCCTAATTCATTTAAATTAGCAATAACATAATGATAATGATTTAGTAGGAATAATCCTTGCTTGTCAGCTTCGTTATAGTAGTCAATATTAAAAAGATTGATACCTGTACTTTTTAAATTATTAACTACAGTATTTAAATATGCACTTATGGTATTGTTATTTAAAGGTATAAAACTTAGGTAATTGTGATAGTTGTTTAACACCCCTTGAAAACTATTATATAAAGGATCATTTTGATATATTGGAAGTTCTGGATTGATAGTTAAACCAAATTTTTGTTTTTTACTTTGATAATATTTATATAAAATATTTTGATCGAATAAACTTTTATCATAAGAAAAATTTTCAGTGGTATTATGCCATTTATTTCCTAGTAAAAAAACAGAAATAGGAATATGATTATCATTAAATTTTTTTATAAGATCATCAATATCATACATATTATATGGATCATTTTTATACCACCAAGAGCCTAGGGCATATCTTGGTATCATTGGTGGATAGCCAGTTAAGTTAAAATAGTCTTGAAGACATAAGCCAAGATCGTTATTGTAAACAAATAAATATAAATCGACGGTGGTATTATCTCTTGGAAGAAACATGTCATTCTCAATAATAAAGTTATGACTATCATCTAATAGAGAGAAGCCGTCAAAAGAATACAATCCTTTATCTAATTTTAAATTATTATCTAAATATTCTAGGGAATAATTAATACTACCAAGATTTCTAATTTCTTTATGACCTGGATACCATTCTCTATCGGTACCATTGATAACTACTTTTAAGTTTTTGCTAGTTATTGGTGAGCTTTTAATATATGTTAGAGTAAAGTATTCAGTGGTGATAGTTAAAGATAAATCTGTTTGACTAGTAGTAAATGAAACATCACCAAAATTTCTTTTAACTACTAAAGAAGTGGCTCTATCTTCAAAGATGTTATCTTTATTATATTCAATTCTGATTAATCTTGGTGATAAGATGCTGAAACGATATTTATCACCTCTTACAATATTTTTTTGATTAGGTATTAAGTTTTTGTAATTTTTAATAAAATATGATGCCATACTAGCCATATCAATCACCCTTTATCTTTAGTTAATTATAACATAACTTGTAGAAAAAAGGAATAGTGTTTATTTAATTACTGAAAATGTAGGATGTAATGAAAGAGAAAAATTCATTTTAATATGGAATTTAAGTTTACACTTTAATTTCAAAATAAAACCACCCTATTTATTAGGATGGTTATTTAATAATCATTCTGGTAGTTATATATTCACTAATAATATCTGTAGTAGCATTATAACTATAGATACTAGCGAATTCATTTTTGGCAATTCCACCTCTTGCTAACCAATTATTTGTTGAATTTATGAAATTATTGGTAGAGTTATACCAAATACCACTTTCTAGTGATAATTCTTTGGTAGCATCTCCAAGAACGAAACCATTATTGTAATAAAGATTATAATCATTGTTGCTTATTGGAGTATTTTGAAAATTAGAGTTTGTGAGAGATAATTCATTAGGATTATCCGTATAGTTTGACATAGTAAACTCTGTAGCACTACCAGCCATATCATATACTCCATAAATGTTTCCAGTTGTAGTATCATAAAGATTATTTCCACTTATGTAGGTTGTATTTGGGGTTATGGCTTGACAATTATTATTTTGACAAACACCATATTTAGAATGTGATAAATATGTTATAGCACCCCACTCAGTATTTTTTATCATACTATAATTATTACCGATTTTTTTAATTGATTGATAAAAACTAGATAAATAATTATTTGTCCATACTTCATTGTTAGGTTTGCTTTCGATAGTTTGATTATTATTGGAAACTTCATATTTACTTACCCAAATACCACTCAATTCTTCATCTAGATTTTTGAATGCTGGATGTGTATAGTATTTTCCATTATCATTTTGAGTAATCTTAGTGATTTTTAATTCATCACTGTAACATTCAAGATTCTCACAGTAGATAACTCCAGATGATTCATTATCTTTTTCAAAAACAATATCAATTCCTATTTGATAAGCATTGTAGGTATCAATATTATTTTCACCAGTGGCATTCCATAATTTATATTTAAATCTAGGAATCCAAACAAAGTATGAATTAACATCTTCATTATTTATTTTGGTTCCTACTGGTTTAGATAGATAATATTCTTTAATAGTCATTGGAGTAAATTCATCATATCCAGCAATTAAATTATCATAAATGACATTAATACTAGTTTTATAATTATTATTTATACTTTGTTCTTCAAGAACAGTATTATAGATATAGATATCACCAACAGTCAAGTTAGAAATTTGACTATTAGTCATGTCAGTTCCTACTTTAAAAGTATTGTTATCATTTAAAGTTGAATGGATAGTGGCTGTTGAGATAAGATTACCATTAACATAAAACTTAACAGTTGATTCATCATAAGTGTATCCGATAATATACCAAGTATTTTCACTTATAGTGTATTCTGATGATGATGATGTGGTATATCCATCAGTATAGATGAATTTATGAGTTTGGTTATCATAATAATAACTAAATTTATTATTGGAAATAAAGTAAATTTTATCATTAGTTATTTTATTTACTTTTAATCTTAAAATAGTACTAATTTTATCGTAATTATAATTACTTAGTCCAATATCTAAATAATTTTCATCGATAATTAGATTACCATTATTAATTTTAGGATTATCGACGGTTAAATTATTGTTTCTAGTTAAATCATAGATTTGCTTATTGCTATCATTTAAAACTACTGTATTAGCCCACATACTTTTATCATAATCATACCAACGATATGTTTCATTAGCATTACTACTGTCAGCTTTTTTCCATGATTTGGAAACTTCATCATAGTAAATTGGAAGCATATTGTCTTTTAAATCCGGACGATTGGCACCACTAGAGTCTAATGTTTTGTAGATAGCGGAACCGCTTGAAACGACTCTGGCGATAAATTTTTTACCAAGTTCATTATTGGGGGTATCAATATCTAACCAAATATAAATTTTGAAAGTTAATTCTTGTCCTGGATAGATGATTAAGTTAGAAGCAATAACATTATTAGTAGCAAATAGTGTATGTGGTAATTCATCATTGACTTTTACTTTAATATATTTATTATCGATGACATTATCACTATCACTAGAGAGCATTTTTAAATCAAATTGATATGTAAGAGAACCACTATTTTTAATAGTTAAGGTATAAGGAGTTTGTTTTACTCCTTCACTATCATATTTAGGAAAGGCTGATTCAAGAGTAATTTGTTCATCTTCAGTAAACTGAAGATCAAGAATTCCAGTATTATAATTGAAAGTATTAGTAGTATCTGATTTTATGAATAAAGAATAAGTTGTTCCACTGAGGCTAACGATGACGAAGAAAATTGCTAAGGCCATTATATAATTTTTCTTAGCTTCAATAAATTTTATCATCATTATCACCTCTTTCTATATTCTTAAATTTGGTTATTCTTCAGTCCAAGCATATACTTTGATTGTTCCATAAAAATATTTATTTTGCATAGAATTTGGAATGGTATCGTAATCAGTCCAAAGCATCAATCTAACATTAATTGTTTCATATGGTTCAATTGTACTATCGATTAAAATATAATTAGTACCTTTTATTTTTAAAGAATTAGATATTTTGTCTGGATTCCAAATATTTTCATCTAATCTTTTAGCTGAATAATATGTTTCTTTTACTTGTAGTTGATAGCGAATATACTGAACATCTAAATTGGTTCTTTCTGATTTTTCAATAACAATACGATATTTTAATTTATTATTACTATTGTTAGTAATGGTAAAAGTATTGTCATCATCACCTATATCACCAGATGTTAAAGATTTAATTTTGCCATCTTTATCATAAAGAATTCCATCTTTAGGAACAATGGCAATATAATCTCGTGTTTTGACAACAGCAGTTTTTTCAAAAGTTTGGACAGTCTCATCATCGACATTAGTGGTTTTGGTCAATTCTTCTTTGGAACCAGCTATTGTTGATATTTGATTATTTTGATATTTTAAATTGCTGTTTTCATCAGTATAGTAAGTTTTACCATTATAGTTAAAAGTACTGCCACCATTAGTATAATAGATGATATTACCATTATTTAAGGTATTACTAACTTCTACATATATATTATCGACGATTTCATATATTTTATTATCTT
>CAMGAM010000039.1 GCA_946007485.1 uncultured Mycoplasmatota bacterium | reverse complement strand
GATAATTTAGATTCCCTTATAAATACTATTGATGTTTTACTAAACAGTATTCTTATAAAAAAACATAATCTTGATAGCAACAAAATTAAATTTATCAAAGAAAGTCAAAATATCTTAAAAAATAGCAAACAAGAATAATTAATTACTTGCATATAAAAAACTAATATGATATACTTAAAATGTGGTGATAGAATGAAAAAAATATTAAAAATAATCGGCATAATTTTTGTCGTAATATATTGCTTGATTGCAATAACCCTTACAGTTTGCTTATTAAATTATAATGATTATAACATAACTGTTCTAGGAGATAAAACTTTAATTATCGTTAAAGATGATGCCTTATTACCAAGTTACCAAAAAGGAGATCTCGTAATAGTAAGAAAAAATCCCAACTATGAAGTAGCAACCGGGGATAAAATTTTCTTCTATGATGAAGCAGAAGCACAAGTTACTGTTAATTTAGGAACTGTCGTAAGTAAAACCAATGTTACTAAAGAAGAAACTACATATACTGTTAATGGTGATTATCCAATATCAAGTGAATATTTAATTGGAAAAACAGAAACTAGCCAAGTATTCCATAAATTAGGAACCGTTTTATCTGTTTTAGAATCACGATTTGGTTTCTTATTCTTAATTATATTCCCAATATTAGTATTATTTATCTATGAAATATTCGTTGTAATCAAAGAAATAAAGAGTCCAGATGAAGAATAAAATTATTTATATAATATGTGCCATAATGATATTTGTTTCTATTTATGAGATTACAAATACTTATGGCCTTTTTGAAAGTCAAAAAGATCTTGTTGCCGACAATACTGTTGCTAAGTGGAATATATATATCAATGATTATAGTCTAAATACAACTGAAACCTTTATAATTGATAATTTTACCTTCGAGGAAAGTAATACTGTTGCTGATAATAAAATTGCTCCAGGTATTACTGGATGGTTTGATATAATAATAGATCCTAAAGATACTCAAGTATCAGTTCGTTATGATATTACTTTCGATTTTACCAGCTTACCAAATAATATTACCATTGAAAGCATTGAAGAAACCAGCGGACAACAAATTATTAAAACCGGACCAAATACATACTCTAATTACATAACCCTTGCAAATATAAATGATGGAATAACTAATAATATTCGAGTATATATTAAGTGGGACAACGATGAAGCAAATAATGAATCAGATACCGTCATTGGTTTGACTGAAGATAACGTCATTCAAATCCCGGTATCAATAACCGTTAGCCAGTATTTAAATGAAGTGATTGAACCATATACTGAACCAACAAGCGAAGAAGAATGATAAGTGGTGATATAAATGTTAAAATTTATTAATAAAGTATTTCAAATATTTATTGATTTTTTAGTATTTATTATCACCATTTTAATTCTTTTTTCTTTATATAACCTAATATCTATCAAAGTATTAAATAAACCATATACCAATCTCTTTGGTTTTAGTATCTTTGAAATAGCTACTGGGAGTATGGAACCAACCCTAAATGTTAAAGACTTAGTAATAGTAAAAATTACTAAAAACATATCGTTAGACGATATTATTACTTACGAAGAAGATGGTAATTTAATTACCCACAGAGTAATTGAAATTAAAGAAGATACTATAACTACTAAGGGAGATGCCAATAACAGTATCGATGTTAAAGTACCTAAAACAAAGATTGTCGGTAAAATAGTCTATGTCATAAGAAAAGGTGGTATTATTAGAGAAGTATTTATTACTCCTAAAGTAATTATCAGTATTACTATAACCCTCGTATTAATAAGCTTATGCTTTTCATACAAAGAAAAAAAGCCAGATAAACCTAAGAATAAAAAAAATAT
This sequence comes from uncultured Mycoplasmatota bacterium, assembly GCA_946007485.1. GTDB lineage: Bacteria > Bacillota_I > Bacilli_A > RF39 > UBA660 > RUG705. The sequence goes on along the minus strand of CAMGAM010000039.1, from coordinate 8,154 downwards.
TAATAAACCACCTAAAAGTAAAAAGAATAAAAATAAAGAAAAGAAAAAAAATAATGAATTAAATAATAAATCATTTCAAAACATTAAAGATGAGATTCTCAATCAAGAAAATAGTAAAGAGTAGGTGAAATAATGATCGATATCAAAAAGTTTTTAAAATACAATCGTTTAACAATTGCTATTATCATCCTAGCACTTCTTATCTTTATTATTCCTATTACTTACTCTAAATTTCAAACATCAACGACCCCAAACGCCAATATTGAAACTGCTTTCTATCTAATAGATTCTACCTATGAAACCAAAACAATTAAACTAGATAACTTAGTACCCAGTGATAATACATACACCTATAATTTTACGGTTGCCAATAATGATGGTACAAAAAGAGCTGAAACCGACATTGAATATACAATAAATATCACAACGACTACTAATCTACCATTAACTTATGCATTATATCTAAATGAACAGTATACTGATAATGGTAGTACTAATGTAATTATTAATGATATAACTGAAGCCGATGAAAATGGCACTTATTTTAAAAAAATGACTACTGATTCAACGATTTTTTCACATCAAAAAGATGAAAGCAATTTCTATCAATTAACTGTTGTTTTCCCAAAAGAGTATGATGACTTTGAATATCAAGGAATAATTGAAGGTATATTTATTACTGTTGAATCTAAACAAATAATTGAAGAAGATAAAAATCAAATGCAATAATACAATAAATGTCAATAATGTCGAAAAAAATCGAAATATGCTTGCAAATGAAAAAAACTTATGCTATACTTGAATAGTAATATAGGAAGAGTATATCCTAATCTAACAATAAAAAGGAGAGTTTGTATGGAAGAAACAAAAGTTCTTACCGAAGAGGAAAGAAAGAAAAGACGCGAAGAAAGGCGTAAAAGAAAAAAATATCGCTTACTAATATTACTTTTACTAATGTTTGGAACCGGTGTAATGCTAGCAACATCAACTTATGCATGGTTTACATCAAATAAAACTGTCTCAGTTAATACCTTAAATGTTAGTATTGAAGCAAGAAATGGTATTCAAATATCTGCTGATGGAACTAATTGGAAGTCAATAGTTAAAACAACTGATATCACTGGAGCACATACAACGTACCCATCAAGTGTTAATCAATTACCAGATGTTTTAGAACCCGTTTCAACTGGTGGAGTAGTTAATGGTGATGGTAAATTACCAATGTATTATGGAACCGTCGAAACTTCAACTAGTCCTACTAATAATGGTGAATATATTCTAACTTCTGTAGAAAATGTTGAAACTGAATCGAATGGAGCAACAAGTGCTGGTAAGTTTATTGCCTTTGATTTATTTTTTAAAGTATCACAAGCTACTGATATCTATTTAACACCTAACTCAGGAGTTTCTACAACAGATGCTGCTGATACAGGAATTAAGAATGCATCAAGAATTGGTTTCATCGTTTTAGGAAACACTGCTGATGGATCTCCGTTAACAACCATCCAAGGCTTAAATCAAGGAGCAAGTTCACCAACATATATTTGGGAACCAAACTATGATAGTCATACTGCTGCTGGAGTAGCTAATGCTAGAGACGTTTATACAATTACTACCGCTGATGGCGATGGCACTATCGTGCCTTATTCTGGAGTAATATCAGCAATTGCTAAATCTGATGATGTTCTACTAGGAAAGACAAAACAAACAGATGATGCTACTAAGTTTAAAGATGTAACTATTACTTATAAAACTAAAGATGGATTTACACATTATGTTCCTATCTTCTCATTAACAGCAGGAATAACTAAAGTAAGAATTTATATGTGGGTTGAAGGACAAGATGTTGACTGTGAAAACAACGCTTCTGGTGGAAATATTGATTTTGATTTACAAATCACTACTGAACTTCCAGAAGGAGCACAAACAACTGAATAATAAAAAAAGAATCTGACATCAGATTCTTTTTTCTGCTACAAATATTTGTTGTCAAAATAATGTCAAAAATAATTAATTTATTGACTTTAAAAAAGCAATATCATAATATTATATTAGAAGATTATAAATATATTTAAGAAAGGAATGATAAAATGACTATCGGAATAACAAATGATCACAGAGGAGTAGCAACTAAACAATTTCTGACACAATATTTAACTGATCTAGGATACAATGTAATTAATTATGGAACAGATTCAAATGAACCAGCCGATTTCCCTGATTATGCTAAAAAACTTGGTGTTGGATATTTAAACCATGAAATTGATTTAGGAATTGCTATTTGCGGAACGGGTATAGGTATGAGTATTGCCTTAAATAAAATGAAAGGCATCTATTGTGCTAAAGTTTCAACAAGTAGTGAAGCCGCTCTATCTAAAGCCCATAATAACGCTAATGTTATTGCCATCTCTGAAGAAATGGATCATGAATTAATGAAAGATATTATTAAAACATTTATTGAAACACCATTCTCTAACATAGATCGTTATGTTGTTAGAAATAATAAAATTAAGGATTTAGAAAATGCTTAATTTTGGTATATATCTTTTAGTTTTAATAATTGTCATTTGGGCTCTAGATTCAGTAAATCTAAATGCAATTTTCAAGAAGAATCGCCCTTATCAAGCAAGAACCATCTATATCATTATTATTTTTAGCTTAACATATCTAACAACCAATTTTATTCTAGAATTTATCAGTAGTATAAAATAGCAATTTTTATAATAATCAAGGAAATAGAAAAGAGGTTATATGAAAAAAATAATCATTTTTATAACACTACTTATCTTTATTCCTTTTTTTATTGTTATTATTTATAATAAAAATTATAAAGAAATAGAATTAAATTATATTAATGTAAGGTATATTAGAGTTAAAAGAAATCAAACTAATATTATTGAAAACATTCCATTAGAATCCTATATCGTAGGCGTTCTTGCTGGTGAAATGCCTATCGATTTCGATTTAGAAGCCCTAAAAGCCCAAGCAGTCGCTTCAAGAAGTTATGCTCTAAAAAGAATGGAATATAATAAAGATAAAGAATACGATGTCGTTGATACTATTTTAAATCAAGTATATTTAGATGAAGAATATCTCAAAAATGCCTGGGGAAATAATTATGTCAAAAATATTAATAAACTAAGAAAAGCCGTTAATGAAACTATCGATGAATATTTAGAATACAATGGTTCTATTGTTGATGCTATGTTTTTTTCCACCAGTAATGGATATACTGAAGATAGCGAGCTTGTTTTCAATTTTGAATGCGACTACTTAAGAAGTGTCGATAGTCCATGGGATGCAGAAGTTTCCTCGGCCTACCTAACTACTAAAACAATATCATTAACTGAGTTTTATGATAAATTAAATCTTTCATATGATAAAAATTTAAATATTGAAATAATAAAAAGAAGTAATACCAATCGGATACTTCTTTTAAAAATCAATAATCAAGAATTTAGTGGTACAGATGTATATAATAAATTATCACTAAGATCTACCGATTTTACTATAGAATTATATGGAGATACTATAAAATTAACTACTAAAGGATATGGACATGGAGTAGGAATGAGTCAATATGGAGCATTAGGTATGGCTAAAAAGGGTTATACTTATGAAGAAATTTTAAAACACTACTATCAAAATGTCTCTATAACAAAATTAAAAAATTAAGTATATTAAATTAATTTTTGTTAAAACTTATAGTAGGTGATTGAAATGAATAAAAGAAAATTAAAGAATTTAGCAGTACCTGCTATCTATGGATTAGCCTTATTTGTCTTTGGTGCCAGTATGTATCTAATAGAGAAAACTATTAACAATAGTAGGTTTAAAGATGACTCTAATATGGAATATGTCGATAAAGAAATAGTCGAAGACAATGAATATATCCCTGTAATAAGTCAAACAAATACAATTATGAAGCCTTACTTAAGTGATACCGTTTTCCTAAGTAAATCATTTTATGACTATGAAGCAGAATCTGCTAGTCAAGAAAATTCCATTATCTTCTATGAAAATACATATATGCAAAATTCAGGAGTCGATTATACTAATAAAGAAGTATTTGAAATTATTACCATTTTAGATGGTACTGTTATTGAAGTATCAGACAATGAAATATTAGGCAAAACTATCAAAATAAGACATAATAATGATTTAATAAGTACTTATCAAAGTTTATCAGAAGTAAGCGTCAAAGAAAATGAAAATGTAATTCGTGGACAAATAATTGGAAAAAGTGGCACTTGTGCATTATATAATAATGATTCTAATCTTCATTTTGAACTATATAATCAAGGAAAAACAGTTAATCCAGAAGAATATTATAATAAAACTCTAGATTAGTTATAGGCATATGCCTTTTTTTCAAATAATATAATTGAATAAAAGGGGTAATTAAATTGAGTGAATATTTAATTAAAAGAACAATTGATGTTGCCAATCACATAATTAATACTAAAGATACGATTAGAAAAACTGCTACTATATTTAACATTAGTAAAAGCACAGTTCATAAAGATATACAAGAAAGATTGGCGTTAATTGACATTGATAAGTATAATGAAGTAAAAAAAATTATGAATGAACACTTAGAAACAAGGCATATATTGGGTGGTGAGTCAACTAGACAATTATTTTTAAGAAAAAAACAGATTACACTGTAAAAAACTGTTAATATATGGTAAAATATACATGAAAGGGTGATTTTATGTTTAATAAAGACATTGGAATAGACTTAGGAACAGCTAATGTTCTAATATACATCAAAGGTCAAGGCATCGTCTTAAATGAACCTAGTGTCGTAGCTATTGACTCTGACACCAAAAGACCACTTGCCGTAGGTACCGAAGCCAGAGAAATGCTAGGAAGAACACCCGGTAAAGTAACTGCCATAAAACCAATGAAAGATGGAGTAATTGCTGATTTTGAAACTACTGAAGTAATGCTTAACTATTTCATCAAAAAAGTTAACGGAAAAAGTTTTTTTCAACGACCAAGAATCTTAATCTGCTGTCCATCTAATATAACCCAAGTAGAAAAAAATGCTATTAAAGAAGCCGCTGAAAGAACAGGAGCCAAGAAAGTTTTCCTTGAAGAAGAACCTAAAGTAGCTGCTATTGGAGCCGGTATGGATATCTCAAAGCCATCAGGCAATATGGTTATTGATATTGGTGGTGGAACAACTGATATTGCTATTTTATCACTTGGAGGAATTGTTGAAAGTGCTTCCATAAGAGTAGCTGGAAATGCCTTTGATAATGATATTATTAAATATATAAAAGATAAATATAAACTTTTAGTTGGAGAAAGAACTGCTGAAGAAATAAAAATAACTATTGGTACTGTTTTCCCTGGTAGTAGAAACGAAAAAATGGAAGTAAGAGGTAGAGATCTTGTGACTGGACTTCCTCATACAATCACACTAACTAGTGAAGAAGTTGAAGAAGCCTTAAGAGAAAGCGTATATATTATTATTCATGCTGCTAAAGGAATTCTAGAACAAACTCCACCAGAATTATCAGCCGATATTATTGATAAAGGAATTGTTTTAACAGGCGGTGGTTCATTAGTAGATGGCTTTAACCAAATACTAGCTCAAGAATTAAAAGTACCAGTTTTCACTGCTGAAAGCCCACTAACTTGTGTCGCTGAAGGTACTGGTGTTCTCTTAGATAATGTTCATATGATAGAAAGATAAAAAAAGTAATGACTATTCATCAATATAGCCATTACTTTTTAATTTTGCTAGTATGTATTCTTCATTTTTAGCCCCTACAATTCTCGTAGCCACTGTTGTTTCTTCACCATTCTTTAAAAAGACAGTCATTGGTGTTGAATCAAAATTAATTATTGAACTAAACTCTTTTTTTTCATCATCACTAAATGTATCAAATTCCACATAATAAGCAATTAAATCATTATCTTTAAGAACTTTACTTATTACTGGTTTATATTCACTACAGTGTGGACAAGTTGTTTGACTAACTACTAAAATAAAACTCTCTTTATTTCCAATTTTCTCCATTACTTCATCATATTCAAGTTTAATTAGATGCGGTTTACTAAGAATTTTATCAGCTACTAAAGCTCCAACTAATACTATAAAACAAATAATACATAATATTATTACTCTTTTTTTAATATTTTTCATAACATCACCATAATAATCATATCACTTATGACATTTATTTACAAGTTTTTTCTAAATATTCCTCAAGTGTTAAATTGTTAAAATAAATATCATTCGCAATCTGACCAACATATCTATAATGCCATGGCTCATAATCATATCCCGTTACATCTTCTAATCCCCTCGGATATCTCAGAATAAATCCATATCTATATGCATTCTCTCTAAGCCATTTTCCTTCTTCCATTTCATCTATTTCTTCTTCAATATAACATTTTCCATCCCTATAAACACATAAATCAACCGCTAATCCTGTCTGATGTTCAGAGCATCCTGCTTTAGCAATTTTTCTAAAAGTATAAGCAAATCCTTTCTCTTTAAGTAATTTATTATATAATTTCTCTTGATAAAAATAATCCCTATATCCACTCATTATATCTATATCATATCCTAAATTATATGCATCCTTTGCCATTAATCGAAAATTATCTAATAACTTCTTATTAACCAAAATTCCCTCTTTATATCTGCTTTTAGCATCAACTAAATCGTCTGGAACAAAGGTTTTATCTAATGTATTATCTTTGTTGACTAAAACAAAGTATTCCATATTTTCACCTAGTATATTATATTAAAACATAAAAAAAGTGTTCCCCATCAAAAGAACACTTATATTTTTGTAATACTTTTATGTTTTGCCATCATCTTCTTAATACCATAAGGGTGGGGGAAAGCAATCGTTATTAAAGATTTATCTACTGCCACAACAATACCTTCACCAAATTCATCATGTTTAACGTGATCTCCAATATTATAAGAAACATCTTCTGCTCTAAACATGTTTCCTTTAACAAAGTTAGTAGCCTTAGAAACAAGGTTAGTTCTATTATTTTCACATTCTATATATTTACTATCAATTTCATCCATAAATCTACTTGGCATATTAAGTTGCGTATTTCCAAATAACATTCTCTTCCTAGCATTCAGCATCCATAAATTCTTCTTTGCTCTAGTAATTGCCACATAGCAAAGTCTTCTTTCCTCTTCAATTGCCGCCATAGTCCCCTCATTAATTGAATTATAATGAGGAAATATACCTTCTTCCATTCCTACGATAAAGACATTATCAAATTCTAATCCTTTAACAGCATGAATAGTCATTAAACTTACTTTATTACTACTATCTTGATGTTCTGATATATCGCTAACTAAAGATACTTCATTTAAAAAGTCTGTTAAAGATATTACCCCATATTCTTCTTCATATCCTTTAGTAATAGATTTAAATTCTTCCAAGTTTTCTAGTCTAATCTCTGCTTCTAGACTTTTCTCATTTACCAGTTCCTCCCTTAGACCACTTTCTTTAAGAACTAATTCAACCATCTCTGTCAAAGTAAGACTCTCACATTCTTCCTTCATCTTTAAAATTAAATCTTTAAAGACTAATTCTTTTCCACTATCAATTGCTTCAAATAATGAAACTCCTAATTTATTAGCTTTATCTGTTAAATTATCGATAGTCTTATCTCCAATGCCTCTTTTTGGAGTATTAATAACTCTAAGTAAACTAACATCATCATCCGGATTATTAATAAGTCTCAAATAACAAAGTAAATCTTTTATCTCTTTTCGATTATAAAAGTAAAAACTACCCACTATTCGATAAGGAATTCCATTTTTAAGCATTTCTTCTTCAATTAATCTAGATTGTGCATTAGTCCTATACAAAATAGCAATATCTTCATAACTAACATTATTATCATGAAGTTCCTTTATCTTATCTGATACATATTCACATTCTTCCCTATCACTATCAGCTTTTATATATTTAACTTTACTCCCTATATCATTATTACACCATAGATTCTTATCTTTTCGCATCTTATTATGTTTAATTACACTATTAGCAGCATCCAAAATATTTTGTGTTGATCTATAATTTTCTTCTAGCAAAACAACTTTTGCATCTGGATAATCTTTCTCAAAATTTAAAATATTCTTATAATTAGCCCCTCTAA
>CAMGAM010000038.1 GCA_946007485.1 uncultured Mycoplasmatota bacterium | reverse complement strand
AAATTAAAGATAATTCAACGGTTGTTCAGGTTAAATATGAAAAAATTAGAAATTTATCTTATAATGTAGAGTATTATTACGATAATGTAATTGATATTAATAATAGCTATTCTGTTAATAATGTAGAATATGGTACAAAAACTACTTATGAAGACAAAATTAAAGAAGGTTACAGATTTAAAGAAGTTGTTAATAATGAAACTGAGGTTATTAATAATGATGTAGTTGTTAAAGTGTATTATGAAAAAATAAAAGATTTAAGTTATGAGGTAAAATATTATTTTGATGGTGTAGAAAATAAAGATTTATCTTATACAGAAAATAATGTAGAGTATGGAACTGCTACTAAATATAAGGAAGTAGACTATACTGGTTACTATAAAGTAAGCGAAGAAAAAGTTGGTATTAAAGTTACTGATAATAGTTTAGTTGTTAAGGTTTATTTTGAAAAAATTAAGGACCTTAGTTATAAAGTAGAATACTATTATGATGGAGTTAAGGAAAAAGATGCCTCTTATAGTGTTAATAATGTAGAATATGGTACAGAAACTACTTTTATTGATAAGAAGAAAACTGGATATAAACTTAGCAATGTTGAAAATAATAAGGTTTTAGTTAAAGATAATCATTTAGTTGTTAAAGTGTATTATGTAAAAGATACATTTAATTATACAGTTAAATATTATTATAATGAAATACTAGATAATTCTGCAACAGAAACTAATAGTGGACTTTATGGAGATGTTGTTAATTCTTATACTGATAAAGTTAAGGATGGTTATGTACTTGATAGAGTTGATAATTTACCACTTACAATAAGTGAAATTAGTGATAATAATTTGATTAATGTATACTATAGACTTAGAAATGATTTGAGTTATAGAGTAGAATACTATTATGATAATAAGATTGATAATAATCTTACTGATACGATTACTAATGTTACTTATGGAACAGAAACTACTTATACTGATAAAATAAGAGAAGGTTATAGATTTGATAAAGCTACTGGTAATGGTGTAGAAGTTAAAGATAATAGTAATATAGTTAGGGTATATTATAAAAAGATTAATGATTTACACTATAATGTAGAATATTATTTTGATGATGTTAAAAATGATAACTTATCTTATACAGAAAATAATGTAGAGTATGGAACAAGAACAAGTTATAAAAATGTTGATTATACTGGTTTTTATAAGGTAAAAGAAGAAAACGTTGGTAAAGAGGTTAAAGATAATAGTCTTACTGTTAAAATATACTTTGAAACTATTAATGATTTGGGTTATAAAGTAGAATATTATTTTGATGGAGATAAAGATCCTAATTTAACTGATACAATTACTAATGTTACTTATGGAACAAAGACTACTTATACTGACAAAGTAAAAGAAGGATATAGATTTGATAAAGTTATTGGTAATGATGTAGAAGTTACGGATAATAATACTATTGTTAAGGTTTATTATAAAACAATTAATGACCTTAAATACAATGTAGAATATTACTATGACGGAAAAATTGATCCTGATAATGGATATACTGTTAAAGATGTTACTTATGGAGCAACAACTACTTATATTGATAAGGTAAAAGAGGGATATAGATTTAAAAATGTTGTTAATAATGATGTTAAGGTAACTAATAACAATATAACAGTTAAAGTGTATTATGAATATATTAAAGATTTAAGCTATAAAGTAGAATATTATTATGATGGAGTAATTGATAATAATAATACTTATGCAGTTTATAATGTTTCTTATGGTGATAAGACTACTTATGCTAACAAAAATAAGACAGGATATAAATTTAGTAAAGTAACTAATAATAATGTAAGTGTTAAAAATAGTGAAATAGTAGTTAGGGTATACTATGTAAAAGATACATTTAATTATACAGTTAAATATTACTATGATAATATCTTAGATACAAATGCAACAGAAACTAATAGTGGACTTTATGGAGATGTTGTTAATTCTTATACTGATAAAGTTAAGGATGGTTATGTACTTGATAGAGTTGATAATTTACCACTTACAATAAGTGAAATTAGTGATAATAATTTGATTAATGTATACTATAGACTTAGAAATGATTTGAGTTATAGAGTAGAATACTATTATGATAATAAGATTGATAATAATCTTACTGATACGATTACTAATGTTACTTATGGAACAGAAACTACTTATACTGATAAAATAAGAGAAGGTTATAGATTTGATAAAGCTACTGGTAATGGTGTAGAAGTTAAAGATAATAGTAATATAGTTAGGGTATATTATAAAAAGATTAATGATTTACACTATAATGTAGAATATTATTTTGATGGTGAAATCAATGACAAATTATCTTATACGGAATCAAATGTAGTATATGGAACAAGAACAAGTTATAAAGATATTGATCATACTGGATATTATTTTGTAGATGTCAAAAATAATAATGAAGCAGTTACAAATAATAATATTACGGTAAAGGTTTACTTTAAAACAATAGATGATTTAAGTTACAAAGTAGAATATTATTATGATGGTGAGTTAGATGAAGATGCTGGCTATACTGTAAATAATGTTATCTATGGAACAGAAACTACTTATCTTGATAAGAATAAAGAAGGTTATAAGTTAGATGATGTAAAAGGAAATGATATTGAAGTTGTAGATAATGATAGTATTGTTAGTGTATACTATGTAAAAGATTACTTTAATTATACTATAGAGTATTACTTTGAACAAATAAAAGGTAAAGGATATACTAAGGATAGTAGTCTTACCGAAGAAAATGAAGCTTTATTCGAAGAAGAAATTAATGAATATCCTGATAAAATTAAAGAAGGTTATGAATTTAATAGCGTAGAGGGAATGCCTTTAGTTATAGGAACGAATGAAGATGATAATGTTATTAGAGTATACTATAATTTAATTAAGAGTAAAGTTACAGTTGTAGTAGAAGACGAAGATGGTAATAAAATTAAGGATGATGAAACTACAACAGGAAGAATTTATGATGATTATGAAGTTGATACTCCAGTTATTCCTGGTTATACTTTAGTAGAAGTTATTGGTGATACTAAAGGTGAATATGCTGAAGATGATAAAGTTGTTAAATTTGTATACAAGAAAATAGTACAAGAAGTTGCACCAATTACTGGTGTAGATGGTATTAATGGTCTTGGTTCTATTATTGGAATGATTGCATTTATGCTTATTATTCTAAGAAGAAGAAAAGAGGCTTAGTAAAAAATGGTTCAAATAAGAGCCATTTTTTCATTTTCTGACATAGTTTGCATACTATTTATTAGGTGAATGGAATGTTTAAAAAAGTTTGTTATTTAATTATTTGTGTAATATTTGGATGTGGATTTGTTTATGCTGAGGATGAAACGTCATTAGCTGAAAATGCAAAAAGTGCAATTATAATGGAGGCATCTACGGGAGATATTTTATTTGAAAAGAATAGTTATGAGAAACTTCCACCAGCATCAATGACAAAAATAATGACAATGCTTCTTATAATGGAGAATATAGAAAATGGTAATTTATCTTGGGATGATGAGGTAACAGCTAGTGAAAATGCTAGTAGTATGGGTGGTTCACAAATTTTTTTGGAAGCTGGCGAGGTTATGAGTGTTAAAGATATGGTAAAGGGTATTGCTATTGCATCGGGAAATGATGCTGCTGTTGCAATGGCCGAAAAAATAGCGGGAACAGAAGAAGAGTTTGTTAAGCTTATGAATAATAGAGCCAAAGAACTAGGGTTAGAAAATACTAATTTTAAAAATGTTACGGGGTTAGAGGCTGAAAATCATTATTCTTCTGCTCACGATATGGCTGTTATGGCAAGAGAACTTATTAAGCACGAAAAAATTTTGGAATTTACGGGAACTTATGAGGATTATTTGAGAGAAAATACGGATAAGAAATTTTGGCTTGTTAACACTAATAAAGTCGTATACTAAAAATGCTATAGTGAAAAATTACTATAGTATTTTTTATTTATAAATAAGGGTTTTATCAAAAACTAACATACAAAATAAATTTGTTTGTAAGTGAATAATACTATAGTGCTTTGGAATATTTGAATAACATAATCGTATAATTAGATGAATGAGTTAGAAAAAAGGAGGTTGATATATGACTTGTTTATCTAAAAACATTAGTTTAGAGATTATGAAGTTTTTCTTAAATACTAGTGTTCCAAAAATTTTAAGTGAAAGGAAAGGTATTACTTCTAATTAGGAAGGAGTGATATTAACTTATGCAGACAGCAATTTATTGCAGGGTATCTACTGAAGAACAAGCTACTGAAGGGTTTAGTATTCACGCTCAAAAAGATAAATTAACTAAATATGCTGAAAGTAACGATTGGGATATAGTGGATTACTATGTTGATGATGGTATAAGTGGTAAAAATTTAACTGATAGGAAAGAAGTATCAAGATTAATTAAAGATGTAAAGAAAGGAAAAATAGAAAACGTTCTAATATACAAACTAGATAGACTTACTAGAAGTGTTAAAGACCTTATTTATTTAATAGAATTATTTGATAGTCATAATTGTACTTTTAACTCTCAAACAGAAAAAATAGATACTTCAAATGCTATTGGAAGAATGTTTGTTAAGATTATTGGAATATTTGCAGAATTTGAAAGAGAAAATTTAGCGGAAAGAGTAACTTTTGGATATGAACAAAAAACTAAAGAAGGTAATTATACTAATTGTAATGGAGTTTTTGGTTATGATTATTTAGTTGGTATTGGAAAACTTAAAGTTAATAAAAATGAAGCAATTTATGTTAAGAAAATATTTAATTGGTATTTAGATGGTGAATCCATGGTTAAAATTGCTAAAAAGTTAAAAGACCTAAATGTACCAACTAAAAGAGGGGGACATTGGAATCAGTCAACTATTTATTCAATACTTACTAATCCTCTTTATATTGGAAATGTAAGGTATGGAGTAGGAAGAAAGAATGGTTTTGAAGTAAGTGGCAAAAATATAACGTCTATTATTAATGATGAATTATTTAATAGTGTTAGCAATCTGATGAAGAAAAGAAAGAAATTTCATAATAAGAAATACTCTTCTGATGATACTTATTATTTTAGAGTCTTAAGATGTAGTTTATGTGGAGGAAAATATCATGCTAGACAACAACTTCAAAGTGGTAAAAAGTATATTACTTATCAATGTAATGGGCATAACAACAATAGCTGTAATGCTCCAGGATTTTCTCATATTAAAATAGAAAATGCATTTATTAATTATTTAGAGAATATTAAAGATTTAGAATTTGATAAAAGCATTTTAAAGAAAGAAAAAAAGATAATAGAAAATAATGATACTTTAGATTTACAAGAGCAAATTGAAAAATTAAATAAAAAGAAAAAAGATATGACAGAATTATTTAGTACTGATGAAATTGATTATGATACTTTTAAAGAAGTAAAAAGTGTAATTGATTCTAAATTAGAAGTACTAAATAATGAATTAGATAAAATTAATAAATATTCAAATGAAGAAGCTCTAATTAATGAAGAAATTATTAAAGAAGTTATAGTTAATTTAAAAAATAATTTTATTCATTTAAACAATCATGAAAAAAAGATGTTTTTAGAAAGATTCGTAAAAGAAATAAAAGTAAGAAAGGAAGGTAATGATGTAATAATTGATGAAGTAATATTTTAAATGGTTCACTTAGATGTGAGCCTTTTTATATGGAATAGTTTTAATTTAGAAAGGTTGATGATTTAATGAAAAATTTTAAAGGAAGTGTTTATTATAGATAAATATGTTTTGGTATATGCTTATGTACCAGAGCATTTTTTATCTAGGAAGGATTTATCTTATTTAGATAAATTAATTTATATAAGAATAGTAGGCTTTTGTAGGAATGATAAATACGATAATACTTGTTTTGCTAGTAATGGTTATTTTGCTAATTTATTTGGAGTTAAGCCAAAGGCAATATCTGTTACGATAAGAAAGTTAAAAGATTTAGGATTAATATATGTTAAATATATTAGAAATGAAAATCTAGTTAAACAAAGAACTATTACTCTAACAAGTAATGTATGGAAAGGGATAAGTAATAATGAAGTAGTAGATAAGGAAGAAGAGATTACTTACATGAAGGAATATAATAATAAGATAAATAATAATAAAGAAATATTTAATAAAATTATATCTTATGATACAGATGGTGTTATGTTATGGCATGGTAAAAGATGTAAATCAGTAGAACCTACTGAAGAAGAAAGAAAAGAAATGGAAGATATAATTGAAAGTTTCAAATAGTGCCATTTAGTGATATAATATAGCATAAAAAGAGGTGAGAATTATGCAATTTGTTGATATAAAAATTGAATCTGTTAGTAAGGATGTTGCAGAATGTAATGCAGTTGTACTAAAGTATAATGATACTTTTAGATATTTATTTGTTCCAAAATTAATTGATAATTCAAATGATAAAAGTAAATGTATTAGTGGACAGTTTATTGTTCAAAAAAAATCAAGAAACGATAAATGGGAAAATCATGATTTTTTGCCGATAAATAAAATGGTAAAGGATCAATGGATTAATTTGGATTTATCAACTTCATCAATGGATATATTAATAAGTTATGTTCAAAAATTGCGTGAGTTATATCTAGAAGAAGGAAAATATGATTCATTTGGAACTGTTAGGACTTTTGTCTTTAGCAATAAATTAAATTCAGAAGAAAAAGAACTTATTTTAGATATGTTTGATAAAAATGATAAATTAAAAGAGGAATTGAGAAAATATTTAAAAGATGATATAAGTATTGAAGATGTTTTAAATGCAATTGGAACAGGAAAGTTAAATATTAATCAGTTGGTAAATAAATTAAATGAGACTGAGACAAACCAAATCTATAATACATTACAAGCAAAAATGATCAATCCTATATTTTTAGAGGATAACTTAGAAAATGATGAAGAAAAGTTTTGGCAAGAACTTTTTAAACAACATCCTAATATATTATCAACAATTATCCCATCGGTTGTACATATAATAGAAGATCAACCATATTTTGGTGGTAAGGCTATTGATAATAAAGGTGGTACTATAGGGGACTTTTTATACAAATCCGGTACCAACAATGTTAGTATAATTGAAATAAAAACTCCTTCAACTGATTTGTTAGGTACGGAATATAGGAATGATGTTTTTTGTCCAAGTAAGGAATTAACTGGAAGTATAATACAAATAAGAAAACAGAAAGATAATTTAATGAAGGAGTATGATCATATAAGACGCAAATCTCTCATCAAAGGTAAGGATTTTGATGCTTATGATCCAAAGTCATATATTATTATTGGAAATTCTTCAAAATTAAATTCTATTGAATTAGAGTCATTTGAGCTTTTTAGGAATAGCTTGAAAGACATTGAAATAATAACTTTCAATGAGTTAATTGAAAAATTGAAAATTTTTCAAAAATATATAACCCAAGATTTTGAAGAGTCAATAGAGGATATTTTCTAATTTAAGTTGATGATTTGACAAATGAATAAACAAATATTAAAATTAAATAAAGAATAGAAAGTGCTAGTACAGACTTTTATGTTTTGTATTAGCACTTTTTTCTTTGATGAAAGAGAGGTGTTCGTAAAAATATAATATGTCGAAGTCCATCCATAGTTTTTATTAGTATGGTAGTAAGTTGGATTATTTTATGGATTGAATTTTACTAGGAAAATAAAGAATAAAAAAAGAGTTATGGATGAATTCTTCCATAATTTATGGTTGATTTTGCAAGTGCAAAATAAGATTTGATAGCATTGTTTGTCCTTTATTTATGGAAAATAAATAAGAATATGCTATCAATTCCTTTATCCTGCTTTAAAAATAATCCTAAAAAATAAAAAGAAAAGGTGATGTGTATCGGGTTATTCCCTAAAAGAAAGGAAAATTATTATTGTTAAAAATTAGATTAAATATATTATGTAAGGAGTTATATATAGTTTAAGATAGGAGATTAGTTTGAGAGAAGAAACTATCTTAAATTACCAAAACTTAGTATATAAAATATTATCTCATTATAGAAATTTATATAATTATAATAGAGACTTTGAAGAAGATTATTTTCATGATGGTATGGTAGCTTTAATACAAGCATATGATACATATAAAGATGATAATAATGTTAAGTTTATAACATATGCATCAAGATGTATTCATAATAAGTATAAAGACATATTTAAAAAGAAATCTTTTAATGAAGAACCATTAGATTTACAAATAAAAGATGATTTATACTTACTTGATATTATTCCATCAAAAGAAGAAAAGATTCTTGATATGTTAATAAAAAAAGAAACAAAAGAAGAATTAGAAAAATCTTTGAATAAATTGAGTAATGAAGATAATTTTATTATATGTAGTTTGTATAGTATTAAAACTAAAAAAATAACTCAAAAAATTTTGGCAAAGATATTTAATTGTACACAAAGTTGTATTGCTAAAAAGCATAATAAAATATTAAATCTAATTAAAGAGAATCTGAAATATTAAAATCAGATTCTTTTTTTTGAAGTTTAATTTTTTTAAAATGAGGTTGACTATATGGTAAAACATGGTAAAATACTATTTAAATTACTTAGGGGGAAGATAGTATGAGAAAATTAGCAAATATGATATTTAAATGTTGTCTTAAGGAAAAATGCATTAATATTTTTAATAGTGTTAGTGTTATTTGCTCATGCTTCAATTTCTGCCTAAATTTAAAATTATGTCTTGTCGGCGCATGTTAAACGTAAGTTTTTGAGACGACTTTTTTATTGGAGGTGTTAAAATGAATAATATTGAATTGCAAGATTTATTAGATAAGTTAAAAGAATATAATTTTAGCGAAATTGAAATTGTTAAAAGAGCTTACGAATACGCTGATACATTGCATAAGGGGCAAATGAGACAAAGTGGCGAACCATATATTAGTCATCCATTAAATGTTGCATATATTTTGGCAGAGATGCATGCAGATAGAGATACAATATGTGCTGGACTACTTCATGATACTTTAGAAGATACAAACATTACTAAAGAAGATATATCACATGATTTTAATCAAAATATTGCTGGCTTGGTAGATGGTGTAACAAAATTATCAAAAATGAATTTTTCTTCTAAACAAGATCAGAATTATGCAAATACAAGAAAAATAATAACTGGAATAACTGAAGATGTAA
This sequence comes from uncultured Mycoplasmatota bacterium, assembly GCA_946007485.1. GTDB lineage: Bacteria > Bacillota_I > Bacilli_A > RF39 > UBA660 > RUG705. Next base: position 996 of record CAMGAM010000038.1, on the reverse strand, counting down.
GAATAATTATAATTAAATTAGCTGATAGACTTCATAACATGAGAACATTACAATTTAAATCGGAATTTAAACAAAAAGAAAATGCACTTGAAACTATGGAAATATTTGTACCACTAGCTTATTATATTGGCGCATACAGAATTAAAAGTGAATTAGAAGATTTATCACTTAGGTATTTAAAATCAGATATGTATAAAAGGATTGAAGAGCGAAAATTAAGATTAGAAGAATCGAGCAATGGTTGCTTAAAAGAAATGTTATATAAGATAGAAACTTTATTAAACGATAAAAACATACCTAATGAGATAAAGATAAGAACTAAAAATATTTTTGGCATATATAAAAGGTTAAGTGAAGGTCATAAATTATCTGATATACATGATTTGTTAGCACTTAAAATAATGGTAGATGAAGTAGAAAATTGCTACAGAACATTATATTTAATACATAATGAGTATCATCCAATAAATGATAAATTTAAAGATTATATTTGTAACCCAAAAACAAATATGTATCAAAGTTTACATACAACAGTTTTTGGACCTGATGATAGGTTAGTACAAACACAAATTAGAACTTTTGATATGGATAAAGTGGCATCCTGGGATGAACAAAAGGGAAAAGCAAGAGATCTAATGCAAGATGATTTAAAGCAAAAATTTCAATTTTTCAAATCATTAACAGAAATTAATTCCATGTTCGGAGATAATCAACAATTTGTAAATCAAGTAAAGACTGAATTATTTTCGGACAAAGTTTATGTTTATACCACAAAGGGAGATATAATAGAACTTCCAAAAGGTTCAACTCCAATAGATTTTGCATATAAAATACATACTGATATAGGAAATACAATGGTAGGAGTATTTGTAAATGATGAATTTGTGCCAATAGATTATGTATTGCGAAATAAAGATAGGGTTAGGATTGTCACTGATGAATTATCTTATGGACCAAGAGAGGATTGGATAGATAAAGCTCAAACAAGTTTAGCAA
>CAMGAM010000037.1 GCA_946007485.1 uncultured Mycoplasmatota bacterium | reverse complement strand
TTGTCAAATCTCCAATTAAATATATTGAAGTTGCCCCAACTGGCTTATCGACAACTGAAATATATCTAGTTAATATCTTATCATTTAAGGTATAAACTACCTCATAATCGCCTACAATTGAAGTATCAATATTACTAGAAACAACTACTTCATTTGTTAAATCATTTCCTAAACTATCTCTACCCGAGTATCCTGGTTCCACATATTCATTTCCTTTATATATAGTTATTAATTCTTCTCCTTCAAGAGTTAGAAAATAATTAATTTCTTTCTTAAATAATCCAGTATTAATTAAAATTATTATTCCTATTATCAAGATAATTATTATTATCAAAATAATTAAAGGTATTTTCATTTTTTTTATATCGAACTTTATATCAATTTTTTTGTTATTAAACTCTGAATCTATATTTGTATTACTTTTATCTTTAAAATACATAACTATCATTCCTTATATTTTTATTATATATTAAAAGAGTGATAATTACAATAAAAATAATGATATTGAATTTATAGTGATACTTTGTCTATGGTTATTTATTATAAGAGAAAAATCTAGGGTTGTCAATGAAAAAAATATGGAAAATTTTGGGGAAAATTTTGAGTGTGAAAAAAGTTTGTCAATAATGTGTCAAATCTATTGATATATCATTAAAAGACTTTTAAAATAAGTAGTCATGAAAAGGAAGTGAACTGTTATTAAATTTATTATTAATAGAGATAATGACAGTTTCTTTGTTTTTTTGATAGTAGGTGATTATGATGGTTGAAACTAATTTGCCAGTATTATTTTTGAGAGATGTAGTATTGTTTCCTTATAATGAACTTAGAATAGAAATATCTTCAGAACTTGAAAAAAGAATATTAGATATTAGTGAAAGACGCCATGATAATCATATTTTATTTGTTAACTTAAGTGATACTTTAGAAGAGAGACCTAATATAAGAAAATTACCAAAGATGGGAGTACTTGGAAAAATAAAGACAAAATTAGAACTTCCAAATGGAATAATTAGATTAGTAGTAGTAGGAATTGACAGGGTAGAGGTACTTAATTATATAGAAAATGATGATAATAGTTATTCGGCTTTTGTTATTCCAACTAAGGAATATGATTATAATGAAGTAGAAGCAAATGCCCTTAGAAGAATATTACTTAAAGATTTAAATGATTATATAGAAATTTCTTCTTATATATCTAATAATGTATTAGGAAGAATTAATGGAGTTAATAGTTTATCTAGATTATCTGATATAATCGTTTTTGAATTACCAATTGATTATATGGAGAAAATTAGATATATTGATATGCCTAATCCAATGAATAGAATTAAACTGATTATTGAAGATTTAAATCGGGAGATGGAAACGGTTAAGTTAGAGAATGAGATAGAAGAAAATTTAAAGAATAAGTTAGATGATGATCAGAAAAATTATATTCTTAAAGAAAAGATTAAGTTAATTAAAGAAGAGATTAATGAGATAGATATTAAAGATAATGATATAGAAAAACTTAATAATAAGATAGATGCTTCTGAATATCCAGATTATGTTAGTGAGAGACTTAAGGAGGAGATGAATAGATATGAACTTACTGCTCCGACTAGTCCAGAGTTATCAATTATTAGAAATTATATTGAATGGGTAGTTAGTTTACCTTGGAAGAAAAGTACTAAAGATAAGAATGATATAGATGAAGTAATGAGTAGTTTAAATAAGACTCATTTTGGACTTGATAGTGTTAAAGAAAGAATTATTGAATATATTGCAGTTAATAAGAGAATTAAGAGTGATAAGAGTCCAATACTTTGTTTAATAGGACCTCCAGGAGTTGGAAAGACAACTTTAGCAAAATCAATTGCTGATGCTTTAGGAAGAAAATTTGTAAAAATTAGTGTCGGTGGAGTACATGATGAAGGAGAAATTGTAGGACACAGAAGAACTTATATGGGAGCTAGTCCGGGTAAAATTATTCAGGGACTTAAAAAAGTAGGAGTCAATAATCCAGTATTTTTAATAGATGAAATTGATAAATTAACAAAAGATTATAAAGGAGATCCAGCTTCAGCATTACTTGATGTTTTAGATAAAGAACAAAATAGAATGTTTTGTGATAATTATATTGAACTTGAATATGACTTATCAAAAGTATTATTTATTCTTACGGGAAATGATACTGATACGATACCTGATGCACTTAGAGATAGATTAGAGATTATAGATTTATCTAGTTATACAGTAGCAGAAAAAGAGAATATTGCTAATAATTATATTATTCCTAAGTTAGAGAATGATTATCAAATAAAAGTTAATTTGAGTAGTAATAATATTAAGAATATTATATTAAATTATACGAGAGAATCTGGAGTAAGACAGTTAGAAAGATGTTTAGATAAGATATTTAGAAAAGTATTAATTAATAAGACTGATGGAGAAAAAATTGATATTAAAGAATATTTAGGTAATTATAAATATCAACAATTAGCTAATGAAAAAGATAGTTATGTGGGAGTGGTTAATGCTTTAGGATATACACCATATGGGGGATGTATTTTGAAAGTATCTTCATTAATGTATCAAGGAAATGGAAATTTAATATATACGGGAATGCTTGGAGATATGGTTAAAGAGAGTGGATATGTAGCAATTAGTTATATTAAAGGAAATTATAAAATAATAGATATAGATAGTAAGATATTTAGAGAAAATGATTTTCATATTCATTTTGAAAATGGAGGAGTACCAAAAGATGGACCATCAGCTGGAGTAGCAGTTATTACAGCGATTATTAGTTTAATTAAAAATATACCAATAGATAGTTCTATTAGCATGACTGGAGAAATTACTTTAAGAGGAAAAATATTACCAGTTGGTGGAATTAAAGAAAAAGTATTGGCAGCAATTAATAATAATATTAAAACAATATATATTCCTATCGATAATAAAGAAGATTTGAAAGATATTCCAAGAGAACTTATTAAAGGAATAAAGATAAAATATGTTAATAGTTATTTAGAAATATATAATGATTTATTTTAAAAAACTCTGTTTCTTGTTAGAAATAGAGTTTTTGCATGAATAAAAAAGTTATTTCTTTTTAGTTAAAATTTTTATTTGTTTAATACTGGTAATTTCTTGATTATAAGTAGATGATACGGTATTAGTTAATTCAGTAAAGAAAGATATTGGATCAGTATAAAGAAATTCTTTTGATAACTTGTGATTAGTACAGAAATCTCTTAGATTATTATTTAATAAATATTCCCAAAAATTAGTAAAAAATATTTGAATATTATCTTTTTCAATAAGAGTAGGATCTTTATCGATAATTTGAAAATCTATAGGATCAATATTATGAAATCCAGTACGATTAAGAATAATATTGGAAATAAAATTATCATAAGTATAAATACCATTTTGAGAGATATTGTGAGTATCTTTTAAAAAGATTTTAATAAACGATAATAAAGTTTCAATAGATAGTTCATTAAAGTTATAGACATTTAATTTTTCACCACGAATATATGGCATGGTATAGCAAATAATTAAATCATCTTTATTTATACCAACTTTATTTACAAAACTATATGAATTATTGCCATATTTATTATGGGGAAGAAATAATTTATCTTTGGGAGAATTACAAGTAATTTCAAATATTTTAATGACAGTATGTAAATCATATGGATAACAGGTAATATCTGATCCAGCATCAATTGGTAGACGATACATTCTTATTTGTTTTAATTCTTTTGGATCAATTAAGAAATATTCAATATCTTTCATAGTATGCTCCTTGTAGTTTTATTATATATATGAACATATATGTTTGTCAATGAAATAAAATGATTAAAAATTAGAATTTTGATTGTAAAAAAAGATAAATTATGTTATATTTGTATAGAGAGTAGGAGAATATATGAAAAATAAAAGAAAGAATTTATTATTTATCTTGTTGTTGTTAATTATACCAGTGTCACAAGTATATGCAGATAGTATTATATTAAGTTGTCCTAGTGAAATAGAAGCAAATAGTCAATTCGTGTGTCAAATTACTGGAAGTACAACTTCAGGAGTGACTTCACTTAAGGCTACTTTAAATTTATCAGATGATTTATCATTTGTCTCTTTTACCCGTAGTAATCTTTGGGAAGGTGGATATGATAATCAGATTAAAAGAATTTCTTTGTATGCAGGTAATTCAATTGGAAATAACTTTAGTATTGGATCTTTAAGTCTTAAGAATAATGGTGGTAATAATAATACGGTACTTATTAATGAAGTCTTTTTTGCAGATTCAAATGATATGTTAAATGAAGTGAATAGTGTATCAAGTGTAATAAAAATAAAAGATAATACTTCAACAACAGATAATGATACGAATAGTGGAAGTAATATATCAAATAATAATAGTGATAATAATATAGAAAATAATGGTAGTAATAATGATAACAGTGGTATAGTTAATCCTGATGATGATAATAATGAAGAAATTTTAAATAAACCTTATTTAACTGATATTAAAATAGATGGATATGAAATTAATTTTTCTAGAGATACTTTTAAATATAGTTTAAATATTAATGATGAAGATTCTTTAAATATTGTTCCTATTTTAGAAAATAGTAATTCATCATATGCGATTAGTGGTAATGAAAATTTAGTTAATGGTAGTGTAATAAATATTCATATAGTTTCAGAAGATGGGACTACGAATGATTATATAATAGAGATAGTTAAGAATAATGATAAGAATGTTGTTAAGAAAAATAATAATTATAAAATTATATTTATAGTAATTATTGGAGTACTTTTAATAGTTAATATAGTTAGGTTAGTATTTAATAGGAGAAAAAAAGATGAATGATGTTGTAAGAATGCTAAAGGAAAGGCAATAATTTGGAGGCAGGAGAATATGAAGAATAAGAATATTTATTTAGGTGGCTCAGTAGTTATTGGTTTAATGTTAGTAATGACTGTCTTTTGGATAGTTAAAGCGACATTTAGTAATCCTGCTGCTAGTAATCAACTTGTAATTAGTTGCCCAGAAGTTGTTAGTGGTGGAGAGGCAATTACTTGTAATGTATATGCAAATGTTGTAGATACGACTGTTTTGTCTGTCAATGCTAACTATCAGTTTGATGATGTAATTACTTATAAGAATTTTACAATTGATAATAATAGTAATTTAGAATTATATACAAGTAGTGAGAATGGTTTTGCAGTAGTTAGTATGAATGGAATAACGGAAGATACTTTAATTGGTTTTCTTGAATTAACTATTTCAGGTGATGTTCAACCATCAACGACTTATAATATAGAATTTACTAATGTAGAATATAGCGATAGTGAATATCAAATGATTAGTTTAGAGAATGCTAAGACAGAGATTAGAACTAAAAACAATATAGCTACTTTAGATAATATTACAGTAGATGGTTATACACTTAATGAAACATTTGATAAGAATGTTATGGATTATACGGCTACAGTTAATACAGATACTTCAAATATTATTATTAGTTATACTAAAACTGATCTTAATTCATCGGTTTCTGGAACAGGTACTTTAGGAAGTAAATTAAATCTTCATTATGGAACAAATACATTCTATATTGAGGTTTTAAGTGAAGATGGAAAAGTTAATAATACTTATAGTATTGCTGTAAAAAGACCATATGAATTTAGTACAAATAATTATAATTATGATGAAGTTAATAATGAAATGTATGTTGGGTTTGATAGTGATACGGTAGTTATTAGTAATTTAGAAGTATTAAGTGATGGACTATCTTATGCAATAATAGAAAATCAATTACAAGTTTTATATGGTACTGAAGTAGTTTCAACAGTAAAACTTTTAAGATTTACAAGTAGTTATCAGATAGTAGATAATGGTATATATATAGGAAGAGATTTATCATATGGAGAATTAGTTAGTAAGATTGTTAGTGATACACTTACTATTAAGATAGTTGATAGTGATGATAATGTAATAAGTGATAATAATTTAATAATTAATGAGAGTAATAAACTATATATATATAATGGTGATGAAAAGTTAGATACATATACTTTTAAAATGGAATATTTAAATATTGATAGTAGTTTATCGATAGATGATAATAAGAAGATTATTATGAGATTACCTGTTGGAATTACTTATAGTGAACTTCTTGCAAAGTTTGATACTTCTGGTAGTATTGAGAAGATATCTAATAATGGAGCAACGCTTAATGATAATAGTATTGTTAAAACTGGTGATAAGATAACAATTAAGATTGGTAGTGAAGAGATTACATATACTTTATCAATACTTGGTGATGTTACTGGTGATGGAATAATTGAGATTAATGATATTGGTAGATTATATAGATACTATAACGGTAGAGAAGCACATTTAAATATTAGATATAGTTCTGAAGGCGATGATGAAGCATTTTTCCTAGCTGGAGATGTAGTTGTCGATGGTGTGATTGAGATTAATGATATTGGTAGATTATATAGATATTATAATGGCAGAGTTAGTGATTTGGAGGTAATAAAATGAGAAGATTGAAAGAATTAATATTAATCACATTAATAATTATAATTCCATGTAAAGTTATGGCTTTAGAAGGAACTTTTGAAGTTGAATGTACACCAGCTCAGGTTATGCCTGGAGAAGAAGTATCTTGTAGTATTAAGGGGACATCAACTGACACGGTTAATAATATAAGTGCTAATTTAAGTGCAGCTGAAGGTCTTGAAATAGTTGGATTTAATGCTTCTAGTGAATGGGCTAGTGGAGAAGTTTCAGCTTCCAATGATAAAATTTCTGTTTATGGTAATGGGACTTCGGGAAATTTTAAAATAGGTACTTTGAAACTAAAGGTATCAGATACAGCAAGTGAGGGAACATTAAATTTAAATTTTACAAGAATTGAATATTGGGATTCTTTAGAGGAATCTAATAGTATAGGAAATAAGCAAGTGCCAATTACAGTTAAAAATGAGGTTTTAGAAAAGGGACTTAAGAGTTTATCTGTTGAAGGATATACTTTAGGACCTTCATTCTCACCAGAAACCTATGGATATACATTAGTAATTAATTCAAAAACTTTCAAAATTAATGCAGTTCCAGCTAATGCTAATGATACGGTAACTATTTATGATGTCGTAGATAAAACTACTCCATTAGATGCCAATAATATTACATTTGTTGCACATGGTGGTACAATGATGATTAGTATTGTTGTTGGAACTGGTGGTACTGGTAATGAATATAATATTTCTATTCAAAGAGAGACAGAAGAATATGATAATACTTTGGCATCACTTACAGTAGGTGGAAAAACTGTAAGTTGTGATGCTGATGATATGTGTTATGTTTATTTGGATGATGTCAGTAGTTATAGTATAAGTGCGACACTTAGTGATCCTGATAATTTTGAAATAGATAGAAGTAATGGTGGACCTGGAGATTATAAAAAAGAGGCAAATATTATAATTATTGTTAAACCTAAAGATTCTAGTTCAGGATATGAAGGAAGAACTTATACGGTAGTTGTAAAACAGAATAGTAGTGGTGGAAATCCTGGTGGTGGATCAAGTGGTGATATACCTTCTAATCCACAGACAGGTAATATATCAATATTTATAATTACATTAATACTTATTGCTTCACTTATTGTTAGTCTTAATTTGTATAAGAAAAATATGAATTATTATAGTTAAAAAATATGTATGATGAAAAGAGACAAGTTATCGTCTCTTTTTTCATATGTATATATAGGTGATGTAATGATATTGTTTATTAAAGGTTTTATTATTGGAATAGGAAAGATAATTCCTGGAGTATCGGGGGCATTATTAGCAATTAATTTTAGAGTATATGAAAGGGCAATTGAAGCAGTAGTTAATTTTTTTGACGATTGGAAGAAAAACTTGTTATTTATAACTAAATTAGGTAGCGGAATAATATTATCAATAGTATTATGTAGTAATGGGATTATATATTTACTTAATAATTATCGATTTATAACAATGATGTTTTTTGTCGGGCTTATATGTGGTGGAACATATAACTATGCTACAGGTATTAAGTGTAATTATAGTGATGTGTTATTTATGATATTATTTATAGTTATGCTTTTTATTATAAGTTATGGTAATATATTTAATAGTTATGAAATTACTCATGGATTTATGGATAATGTAGTATTTTTTATTGGGGGAGTAATCGAAGTAATGTCTTCTATTATCCCTGGAATTAGTGGAACAGCAATACATTTGATATTAGGAATATATGATAGTATTTTAATGATGATATCAAAAATATTTGATTTTCAGTATGTAATAATGAATATTAATTTATATATTAGTTATGGAATAGGAATGATGGTATCTTTTATTATATGTATGATAGGTATTAACTATTTATTAAAAAGATATCCGGTTATATTTAGTAAGATAATACTTGGATTATGTATATATAGTATTTTAATGCTTGTTATTTTTACTTTTTCATTAAAGATAACAATTCTTAATTTTGTTCTTGGAATAATGTTATTAATAGTGGGGTTATTGATTGGATGCCTTTTGGATAAATAATGGTGTAAAATTTATATAAAAAGATTGTTTGTTTTTATAAGTTATGGTATATTTATAATAGGTGATGAAAATGGAGTATGGAAAGTTAATTGTCGTTGAAGGAACAGATTGTTCTGGTAAAGAAACACAAACGAATTTGTTAATAGAAAAGCTTAGAAATAATGGGATAAGAGTTAAGAAATATAGTTTTCCTAATTATAATAGTACAACTGGTAAGATTATTGGAGGACCATATTTAGGAAAAGATTATATATGTGATGGATGGTTTAATGAGGGGGCTAGTAATGTTGATCCGATGGTATCTTCTTTATACTATGCGGCTGATAGAAAGTATAATATATGGGTAATTTTAGAAGATCTTAAGAATGGATTTAATGTTGTACTTGATAGATATGTATATTCAAATATGGCTCATCAAGGTGGGAAATTAAAGACAAAAGAAGAGAGAGAAAAAATGTTTTCTTGGATAGAAAAGTTAGAATTTGAATTATTAGAATTACCACATGCTGATATTAAAGTATTTTTGCATATGCCATATGAAGCAAGTATAAAATTAAAAGAAAGTAGAGCTATGGAAGAAAAGATGGATCAACATGAGAGTTCAAAGGAACATTTACTACATGCTGAACAAGCATATTTGGAATTAGCAGATAAATATGGTTTTAAGAAGATAGAATGTGCTATTGATGGAGAAGCAATATCAATAGAAGAAATAAATGATGAATTATATGATTATGTATATCAAGAATTAAAAAATAATACTAGTGATTAGTATTATTTTTCTATATAGATATCTTTAATTATTTGATATGAGATATTATTATTTATAATAGTATTTAGAAAGTTGATGGGGATATCTAGATTATAGGTAATTAAATTATCAAATGTTTTATTATTAACTAAGATATCTTTTAATAGATAATCTATTTTTTTTATGTCTTGATAGTGAAAAGTAATATTTATATTATATCCTTGGACTAATTCTTTAATAGTATTTTCTTTTAGAGCGTTAGATGTACATTTGGAATATGCTCTAATTAAACCATTGGCTCCGAGTTTAATACCACCAAAATATCTAACAACAATAGCTAAGATATGGTTTAGTTGATTATTTTCTAATACTTTTAAGATAGGAAGACCAGCGGTTTTAGAGGGCTCACCATCATCAGAAGATTTTTTTTGATTATCTATAATGTATGCATAACAATAATGGGTAGCATCAGGATATATTTCTTTTACGTTATTAAGAATTTTTTTGACAATATCTTCATTATTTATTTTATATAAGAGAGTAATAAATTTAGAGTTTTTGATAATTAATTCATATTTGGAGTTATTACTGATTGTATACATAAAATCACCAATTTAATTATAAATGATAATATTTATTTAATCAAGTTATGATAGAAATAATATGTTAATAGAAAAGATTATTCTTTAGGAATAATTACAAACAAATGTACTGGCTTATGTTGACAATAATTATTCAATATGGTATGATTTAATTGTATATGTTTTTTTATTAAATAGTTGTTTTGAAGAAACATTTATTGATGAATAGATATAGTGTATAAAAATTTTAAAATTGTAAAGGTTAGTTCTAAATATTGTGATTATTTAAGAAAATATGATAATTAGAGTTAGTTCAAAAGATTTGGGCCCTTTTGTCGGTGTATTGTTTTTAGTAGAAAATTGTGAGTACTTTGCACTTTTATTTAGTCCAAAAGAAAAGCATAAAAGAATGAAAAATACTTTGGATTTAATTAAAATAAAGATGGTGAATATTGGGTAATTAATTTTAATAATATTATTCTAGTAAGTAGTTATAATTATTCAGAATTTGATTTAAATAAAAGAGTAATAATAAGAA
>CAMGAM010000036.1 GCA_946007485.1 uncultured Mycoplasmatota bacterium | reverse complement strand
TAAATTGATACTAACTCACTAGCATGTGCTATTGAAAGAGTTTTAAATAATGAAAATATACAATATATTGAAGAAAATCTAAAAGACTATAAAGGTTCAAATAAAGAAATTATTAAACAATTATTGAAATTATTCGAAATTAATAGTAAATAATAATATAGAAGGAGAAAGTCATGAAAAATAAACAAGATAGATTATTAAATATATTATTAATATATATTATACTGCAACCATTTCTAGATATTTTATCATATCTATCAATTAGAAATATCATACCATTTAACATCTCAACCTATCTAAAGCCACTATTCGTTTTTGGCCTTGGGACATATTTATTAATAACAAAATGCCATAATAAAAAAAGTTGGTTTATCTATATTTCAACTTTTATAATATTTACAATTGGACACACCTATATTTTATATCGCTTATTAATTGAGTCATCAATTTTACTCCATGAGCTAAGATTTATAATTAATATTGCTTATATGATTGCTTTGTTTATTATCTTTTCTATTCTTTGTAAGGATTATCCTGATAAAGAAGAATTATTAAGAAAGTTAAAAAAGACTATTCTTAGTACCTTTTGTCTATACTTTGGCTTGCTTATAATATCTATTTTAACTAACACATCATCCCTTACATATGAGTATGCTGATGCTAGTAAATTAGGATATAAAGGATGGTTTGATTCAGGACAAATATTAGGACATGCTTTTTCAATCACATTTCCATTATTAATTTATGTTATTTTAAGTCCTAAGAGAGCATGGTATTATCGTATTATCATCCTTTTATTATTTATTAGTGGTGTAAGTTTAATTGGTACTAAAGTTCCATATTACATTACTTTAATTGTTCTTATCCTATATTTAATTATTTCTATCTTTATTAAGATTTTTAATAAAGAACATCACACCAATTATTTTAATATCGTCTTAGTAGCTTTAACCGTTGTTATTATGTTCTCAACCTATAAATATACTCCTGTTAAGTATAATACTGATATTAACAATCAAGTAGCTTCAACTGAAATTGATACATATGATTTAAATAACGAATCAGGAATGGACGATGTTTTAACTGAAGAAGAATTAAAAAAAATGTATCCCAACCAAGATATTACAAAACTGCTTGAATATCAACACTGGAATACTGAGTCAAGTAAATATTTAACCAAATTATTTGAAGAAGGAAAACTTCACCCATCTAACATGCGATTTAAACAAATAAATTATGCTAAGAAAAAATATCAATTATCATCTTTAGAATATAAAATATTTGGACTAGGTTTTTTAAATCAAGATACTTCATTAGCTTTAGAAAGTGACTTCTTTATGGCCTTATTCTCTTTTGGTATCTTAGGATTCATTTTATTTTTAATTATTCCAATTAAAGAATTTATCAAATCAACTATTTTTATTCTGAAAAATTTAAAAATTATTGATTTAGAAACATACATGATTTATATGGGGTTAGGAGTATTCTTTTGTATTAGTATCTATGCTGGATACACATTTATCTATACAAATTTCTCCATCTTCTTAGTATTACTTATCACCATGTTAAAAATAAAAAGAAGTATTTTAAAAACGTCTACTATAAAAGACAAAAAAGTATCATTTTTAATGCTTCATTTAGGATATGGAGGAATTGAAACTGCTACTATTAATACCGCCAATTCACTATGTGATAAATATGATATAGAAATTATCTCTTTCTACAATTTAAAAAATAACCAAGTTAATCGCATTGATAATCGAATTACCATTAAATATATATATAATGGCGAACCAAATAGAGAAGCCTTTAAAGAAAGTCTACATCATAAAGAATTTATTAATACAATCAAAGAAGGACTTAAAGCAACAAATATTCTGATCAAAAAAAGAATTCTAATAATTAAAGAAATTATTAATTGTAAATCCAAATATTTAATTTCTACTAGATACGATTTTAGTGTCCTTCTAAGCCAATATGGCTCAAGAGAAAGTGTCAAAATAGCAGCAGAACATCACTATCATAACAATAACAAAAAATATATTAATATTTTAAAACATAAATATTCTAACATTGACTATCTACTTGCTTTAACTAAAACTCTTGAACAAGATTATCATAAATTCTTAAAGCATAATCATCACACAAAAATAGTCTTAATGCCTAATATGCTATATACCATTCCAACTAAAAAGAGTACTCTCGATAATCATAATATAATTACCATGAGTAGACTCGATAAAGGAAAAAGGAATGACGAAATAATTCGTATCTTCTCCAAAATTAAAGATAGAGAAAATTGGCATCTTTACATTCTTGGCGACGGTGAAGAATATAAACATCTTGAATCACTAATCAAAGAACTCCGCCTAGAAGACAGTGTTTTTTTAGAAGGATATATTTCTAAAGAAAAATTACCAGATTATCTATTAAAATCTAGTATCTTTCTTATGGCATCAATTACTGAAGGACTTCCGATGGTTTTACTTGAAGCAATGAGTTATGGAATTCCATGCATTGCCTATGAGACCTCAAGTGGAGTAAATGACATTATTGATCATAACCAAAATGGATTTATCATCAAAAATCGTAATGAAGAAGAATACATTAATTGCTTAGAAAAATTAATGAAAGATAGTAAATTAAGAAAAGAATTCGGAAATAATACCAATAAAAAAGTAAAAGAATTTAAAAAAGAAACTATTATAAAAAAGTGGTATAATATTTTAAAATAAGGAGTCTCTATGAGAACAAATAAAAAAAAGAAAAGAAAATTAAAATTATCTACTATCATATTTGCTATCATTGCTTTATTATTAATTGGATTAATATTCTACAAGTTAATATCATCTGAAAAAGAACTTTATAGAAAAAATAGTGCCCAAGAAGTCATTGATGGTATCAAGAGTCATTATCAAGAAAATGTCATAACCAACAAAGAAACAAAGTTATATGATTCAGAAGGAAATCCAATTGGTAAAATAAATGAATCAGTTATGCTCCTACTTGAAGATATTAATATAGATAAAAATACTAAATATTTTAAAATTAAAAATATTGAAAATACCTATATTAAATATCAAGATGTTGATCCTACTAAAGAAAATACTATAACAAATAAACGATATCAAAGATACATTCCTTTTAATCAAAATATTAAAACCAAAGATGAAGTATCTTTTTATGATAAATTCGGCAATTATCTATATACTATAAATAAATCATATGATTTTGCTATCATTATTAAAGATACTAATCGTTATGGTATTGAATTTGCTAATCAACTATTATATATAAAAGAAGATGATATTGGAAGCATCTATGATCATCATAATACTAATTTATCAAATTCTAATGGTGTAGCAGTATTAAATTATCACTTCTTTTATGATGAAAATGATCCTGAAGATGCCAAGGGATGCAATGAAGCAATATGTCATTCAAAAGCCCAATTTAAAACTCACCTAGATTATTTTAAAGAAAATAATATCTTCACTGTCACTATGGATGAATTAGAAATGTACATGGATAGAAAATTACAATTACCAAAAAGTGTTTTAATCACTATCGATGATGGTGGAAGAACTAAAGTTGGTGTTGATATGTTAACAGAATATAAAATGAATGCTACTATCTTTTTAGTATCTTCATGGTATGATCCTAGCACATATTATAAAACAGATTACATTGAACTCCATTCCCATAGTCATAATATGCATAATGGTGGTAAATGTCCTGGAGGCCAAGGAGCTGAAATAAAATGCCTTCCTAAAGAAACTATTCTAGATGATTTAGCTACAAGTAGAAATGCATTAAATAATACCAGAGCTTTCTGTTATCCATTTTATGAATATAATGATTACTCCATGAATCTTTTAAAAGAAGCTGGCTTTACTATGGCCTTTATTGGAGAAGTACCAACTTATTATGGATATAAGTTAGCTGAAGTAGGTGTCGATAAATTCAAAATACCTAGATTTGTCATTATGACTCATACAACAATGAAAGATATTGATGAATATTTTAACGAAATAAAAAATTAAAAATACACGATTATTATTATTTGTAAAAAAAGAAAGATAATCGATATCAATCCATTTTACAATTAAAATTGATTATATAAATAAAGGAGTAATATGAAAAAGAAAAAAGTATTGTTTATTGCTAGTACTGGTGGTCATTTAAATGAACTTATGCAACTTAGTCCTATGTTTAATAATTATAATTATTATATAATAACTGAAAAAACTAAATCTAATATTTCCTTAATAGAAAAATATCAAAGAAGAATAAGTTTTTTGGTATATGGAACTAAAGATAAAAAATTAATTTATCCATTTAAATTTATTTATAATTGTTTAAAATCATTAGTTTTATATATAAAAATTAGACCTAAATATATAATTACTACTGGTACTCATACAGCTGTTCCTATTTGTTATATAGGAAAACTATTTGGTAGCAAAATAATCTTTATAGAAACTTTCGCCAATAGTAGCACTAAAACCTTATCAGGTAAATTAATATATCCAATTGCTAATTTATTTATTGTTCAGTGGGAAAATATGTTAAAACTATATCCTAAAGCCATTTACGGGGGGTGGATTTATTAATGATTTTAATTACCTTAGGTACTCAAGATAAGAGTTTCAAAAGATTATTAGATGCTGTTCAACAGCAAATTGATAACGGAAATATTAAAGATAAAGTTATCGTTCAAGCAGGGCATACTAAATATAATAGTGAAGATATGGAAATTTTTGATCTAATTCCATATGAAAAATTTGATGAATATGTTAATAAATGTGATATTTTAATTACGCACGGTGGAGTAGGTTCTATTATTACTGGATTAAAGAATAATAAAAAAGTAATTGCTGCTCCAAGACTATCTAAATACAAAGAACACACTAATGATCATCAACTACAAATAATTGATAATTTTACTAAAGCTGGTTATATCTTACCACTATATGATTTTGATAAATTAGACCAAGTATTAAAACAGGCTGCCAAATTTAAACCTAAAAAATATCAAAGTAATACTGAGAATATGATAAAATTAATAGAAGAATATATTGATAACAATTAAATTTTATGCTATACTTTTAACAGGTGATAACTATGGCTAAAAAAGCAAAGAAAAGATTATATCGCATAGAAGAAGGTTCAAAAATATTTGGTGTTTGTGGAGGTATAGCTGAATATTTCGATATAGACCCAACTATTGTAAGAGTAGCTTGGATAATTTTTACTTTTGCATGGGGATGCGGATTATTAGCATATATCGTCTGTGCACTATGTATGCCAAAAGAATCTGAAGTAAGATAAATCTTAATGAGACATTTAAAAAAAGTCTCTTTTTTCTTTACAAATTTTCATAATTTTCTTTATTTTTTTCAAATTCTATAGTATAATTATCACAACACCAATTATATATGCCAGCCTGGCGGAATGGTAGACGCGATAGACTCAAAATCTATTATCAGTGATGGTGTGAGGGTTCAAGTCCCTTGGCTGGTACCAATAGAAAAATAACTCGAATATATATTTCGAGTTTTTTACTTATTAGGAAATTATTTTTAAATAAACACATTACATATTTACAATTAATTAGTTATCCGCTTTTTCTTTACATCGACATCATTCTTTGTTATAATTATATCAGAATATGGAAGGGATAAATATGGAAGAAGAAATACTAAAAATATTAAGAAAAAAGAAAAATACTTCACTTACAAGTATTGAGATAAATGATTATCTAGGATTAAATAGTGTCAATGATTATGAAAAACTTGAAAAAACCCTTGATAAATTATGTCAAGAAGGAAAAATATATTATAGTGAAAAGAAAAAAAGATATACTCCAATTGAAAATACTAATTTCAAAACTGGTCGTTTATTAGTAAACCCTAAAGGATATGGCTTTGTTGTCTTAGATCCAAGTTTTAATGAAGATGATATCTATATTAAAGGAGTCAATCTTTTAGATGGCAGGAATAATGATATCGTTGTCGTTGAAATTATCGATAAATCAACTAAAGAGGGCAGAGTCATTAGAGTATTAAAACGAGATGATTCAATCTTAGTAGGTGAGTTTTATCAAAAAGATAATTTATCATATGTTAAACCAGATAAACCAGAATATCATGATATTTACATACCAGAAGGCTTAACAAAAGGAGCCGTACCAGGACATAAAGTCTTAATTAGACAAAAAAATGAAGGAAGAGAATATATAGGTGAAGTAATTCAAATTATTGGCCATAAAAATGATGTCGGTGTCGATATTTTATCGTATGTTTACCAATATGAATTTAATCCAACCTTCACCGATGAAGTAATTAAAGCTACCGAAGAAATACCTACTGAAGTATTACCAGAAGATTTAACTGATCGCACTGATTTACGTGATAAAGTCATTTTCACTATCGATGGTGATGATACAAAAGATATTGACGATGCCATCAGTATCAAAAAATTATCACCAGATGTCTATGAATTAGGAGTTCACATTGCTGATGTCTCCCACTATGTTAAAAGAGATAGTATTATCGATAAAGATGCCTACGAAAGAGGAACTAGCGTTTACCTCGTAGATCGTGTAATTCCTATGCTTCCACATAAACTATCGAATGGCATTTGTTCACTAAATCCTAACGTTGATAGATTAGCACTATCTTGTGTTATGAATATCAATAGTAAAGGATATGTTATCGACTACAAAATATTTAAATCAGTAATTCGTAGTAGAAAACAAATGACTTATAACTGTGTCAATCAAATTCTAGAAAAAAATATTATCCCTGAAGGATATGAACCTTTCGTTGAAGATCTAAAACTAATGAATGAATTATCTAATATTTTAAGAAAGAAAATGGTCAATCACGGATATATTGAATTTAACCGCCCAGAAGCTAAGATTTTAGTAGATGAAAATTGTCATCCATATGAAATTAAATTAAGAGAACAATTAACTGGTGAAAAATTAATTGAAAATTTCATGATCGTAGCCAATGAAACCGTTGCTGGCTTTGTTGAAGATTTAAAATTACCTGGTATCTACAGAGTTCACGATAAACCAAATAAAGAAAAACTCCAAGTATTCTTAAAATTCCTAAGCCTCAAAGGATATAACATTAAAGCCGATATCAATAAATTTAAGGCTAGTGATTATCAACACTTACTAAAATTACTTAAAGGTACCGATGAAGAAATTATTTTAAATACCCTTGCTATTCAAACAATGGCTAAAGCTAAATACTCTGATATTAACATTGGACACTTTGGAATTGCTTCAAAACGATATGCTCATTTTACTTCTCCTATCAGAAGATATCCCGATTTAACCCTTCATCGCTTAGTTAAAGATTATAGTAATCAAGGCGGTCCATTAAATGTTTCATACTGGCAAAAAAATCTCTTCGATATTGCTACTAGATCATCTAAGAAAGAACAAGATGCTATTGATTGTGAACGAGATGTCGATAAAATGAAGAAAGCTGAATATATGGAAGATCATCTTGAAGAAGTCTATGAAGGCGTCATCAGCGGTGTCTGTGATTTTGGTTTCTTCGTAGAACTTTATAATACAGTCGAAGGATTAGTTAGATTAGATACCTTATCAGGTGATTATTATGTCTACAATAAAGAATTAAATGCTATTCTAGGTAAAAATACTAAAAATAGATATATGTATGGTGATAAAGTTATCGTTAAAGTAATTAAAGCATCTAGAGAAACTTCTCAAGTAGATTTTGAACTTGTTAAAAGTAATTCCCAACTAGTAAAAGAGAAAAATATTAAAACTGGTAAGTCATCACAAAAGAAATCTACTACCCAAAAGGTAAATAAAAAAAATGACAAGAAGAAGAAAAACAAACACTAAAAAATATTATTTCTTGATTTTTATCACTATAATTGTTATAATAGCAATCATCTATCTGATTAAAAATAAACCAAATAATCGATCTAATTTTCAAGATGAACCAGATAAAATCAATAACCAAACCACCGAAAAAATATCCACCATCAATATGATTATGGTCGGAGATGCCTTGATTAATGATTTACTATATACTGCTGCCTACGATGGAGAAAACTATGATTTTAAACCATTTATAAAATATATCAAAGAAAAAGTAAGTTCTTATGATGTTGCATATTATAATCAAGAAACCATCCTAGGTGGCACTAGTATTGGTTTATCAAGTTATCCAAGTTTCAATTCTCCTCAAGAATTTGGTGATGCCATGGTTGATGCCGGATTTAATCTCGTATCTCTTGCTACTAACCATACCTTAGATCGTGGGGAGCAAGCAATCATCTTATCGCGTGAGTATTGGAATAATCAGCAAAATGTCCATGCTATTGGGAGTTATTTATCTAATGAAGAAAAAGATACCATCGAAAATACCATTCTTGAGAAAAATAATATCAAATATGCAATCTTAAATTATACCTATGGAACTAATGGTATTAAAGTTCCCAATGGTAAAGAATATCTAGTAAACCTATGGAGTGATACTACTGATTATGAAAATTATAAAACTAAAGTCAAGCAAGATATCGAATCCCTTCGTGATAAAGTCGACATTCTAATCGTTGCTATGCACTGGGGAATTGAATATACCCATGAAGAAACTGATATTCAAACTAAGACTGCTAATTATTTAGCTAGTCTAGGAGTTGATATTATCATTGGAACTCATCCCCACGTTATAGAACCAGTAAAAAAGATTAATAATACCATTGTCTTTTATTCTCTAGGTAATTTTATTTCTTCTCAAACAAGTGATGCATGCACTAATTATAAATGTAATGTAGGACTTATGTCATCTCTAACAATCACCAAAAGTGAAAAAGATAATGAAACGAATATTACTATTGATAATATTCAAAATGAATTAATCTATACATATCAAAAAAACTATAATAATTATTTAGTAATTCCTTTTTCTAATCCAGATATTAAAAATTATCTAGAAGATTATCAAAAAGTTTATGATACATATTCTAAAATTATTTTATCAGAAGATAAAGATATCAATTTAGTTCCCTTAGCTGATTAATATATATTAGCTGATTAATATATAAAGGAGAGTTATATATGAGTACTAGAAGAAAACGAAAAAAAATCAATTATTTTAAACTATTTAGTTTAATTATTATTACCATTTTAATTATTGGTGGTATTTCTTATGGATTTATAAAAGGTAAAGAATTATTGTCTAAAGAAACATCCAATCCTAATCAAACTAATAAACCAGTTGAACCTAAAGAGGAAATATATACTGCAAACATGATTATGGTTGGCGATGCACTAATACATTCTAGTGTCTATAAAGATGCTAACAGGTTAGCTAATTATAATGGTTATGATTTTAAACCTCAAATAGAATTTATTAAAGAAAAAGTAAGTTCTTATGATATTGCTTATTATAATCAAGAAACTATTTTAGGAGGTACTGCTATAGGACTTTCGGATTATCCAACTTTTAATTCACCACAAGAAGTCGGTGATGCCATGATTGATGCTGGATTTAATCTCGTATCCCTTGCTACCAATCATACTGTCGATCGCGGAAAAAATGCTGTTTTATCATCACGTGAATATTGGAATAATCAATCCGGAGTCCATGCTGTTGGTAGCTATTCATCCGAAGAAGAAAAAGAACAATTAGAGACTAAAGTTCTTGAAGTAAATAATATTACTTATGCAATGTTAAACTATACTTATGGAACTAATGGAATGCCCGTAGCTAATGATTATTTAGTAAATGTTTGGCCAACAGATCTTGATTTAAATATCGTATCTTCAGATACTAAATATCAAGCGTATAAAGAAACTGTTAAGCAAGATATTGCTGCCATTCGCGATAAAGTTGATGTCCTAATCGTTGCTATGCACTGGGGCGTTGAATATACCCATACCCCAACTGCGTATGAAAAAGATATGGCCAACTTTCTAGCTGAAAATGATGTCGATATTATTATTGGCGCCCACCCACATGTCATTCAACCAGTCGAATGGATTGATGATACTCTTGTCTTTTACTCACTAGGTAATTTTATCTCAGCCCAATATCAAAATCAAGGTACTTGTAGTAATTATAAATGTATGGTAGGCCTAATGTCATCACTAACAATTACTAAAACTGTTCTTGGAGATAAAACCGAAATTAAAATTGATAATATTCAGAATGATTTAATTTATACCTATTATTCAAATTGGCGCAACTTTAAAGTAATTCCTTTTTCTAATAGCGTTATCAAAGATTATTTACCAAATTATCAATCTGTATACGAAACCTATGCTAAAATCATTACTTCAGATGATGAAAGAATTACTACTGTTCCCTTAGGAACATAAACCATAACTAAAGAAAGGAGACATTCATGGAAATCTTAAATAGAGAAGCTAAACATAACTATTTCATCATTGATACATATGAAGCCGGAATTGTCTTAACTGGTACTGAAATAAAATCAATTAGAAATGGC
>CAMGAM010000035.1 GCA_946007485.1 uncultured Mycoplasmatota bacterium | reverse complement strand
CTAAAGTATGTCATGAAAATAATATTTTATTAGTGGTTGATGCTGCTCAGAGTGTTGCTCATGAGAAGATTGATGTTAGGGATATGGATATTGATTTCTTAGCTTTTTCTGGGCATAAAATTTATGGACCTACCGGAATAGGGGTATTATATGGAAAATTTGAATTACTTAAGGATTTAGTACCGCTTGAATATGGTGGGGGAATGAATGCGATTTTTAATAAAGATGGTTATGTAGAACTTAAAGATTTACCAGATAAGTTAGAAGCGGGAACTCCAAATATTGAGGGGGTAATTGGTTTATGTGAATGTATTAGATATATAAAGAGAATAGGAATAGATAAGATTAAAAAATATGAACATGATTTAAGAAAATATTTAATAGATAAACTTAATGATTTAGATTTTATTACAGTATATAATAAAGATACTGATGGAACTATCGTAGCATTTAATATTAATGGAGTATTTAGTCAAGATACGGCTATTTACTTAGATAAATATAATATATGTGTTAGAGCAGGTAATCACTGTGCTAAGATACTTAAGGAAGTATTTAATATTGCCAATACATGTCGTATAAGTCTAAGTTTTTATAATACGAAAGAAGAAGTAGATTTACTTATTAATGTACTTAGAAATAGTAAAAATATATGGGAGGAAATACTTTAGTGGATAGTGAAATGAAAAGAAGTATTATCTTAGATAATTATCAAGATACTTCCAATAGGATGATACCAGAAGATATAGATAATTATATAAAGATAAATAGTAATAATGTCAGCTGTATTGATAATATAGATATATATGTTAAGTTAGATGGAGATAAGATTAGTGATATTAAGTATAATGGAGAGGCTTGTGTAATAGCGATATCAAGTACATCAATACTTAGTAAGATGCTTGTTGGTAAGACTTTAGATGAAGCAAAGATTATCTTAGAGAATTATTTTAATATGATTGAAGAGAAAGAGTATGATAAAGAGATACTTAAGGAAGCAAATGTATATGATGATATATATAAGCAACCTGCTAGAAAGACTTGTGCAACTTTATTTGCTAGAGGGATAGGAAAGATATTTAATGATGAGAATAGGAATGAATAGCCTATTCTTTTAGTTTTTCTTCTTTTTAAGAATATGAATGTTGTCAAAGGGTAATTTTTATGCTATATTTATACTAGGTGATGCTATGAAAAAAGGTAAAAATAATAAAGGCTTTACTTTAATTGAATTATTAGCTACGATAGCAATACTGGCAATAGTTGTTTCAATAACTTTATATGTTTCTTTAAGTGCTATAGAAAAATCTAGAGAGAAAAGTTATAAAGTTACAATTAATAATATTCAGAAAGAAGCTGCTAATTATTTACTAGAAAATAGTGATAGATTGTTTTTTATTAGTTATGGAGAAGATATTGATACTTTAGCAGGTAATATAGAATATCAATGTATAACAGTTCAAAATTTAATAGATATGGGTTATTTTGATGAGGATATTACTGAATCTAAGATTGATAAGAATACCAATGTTAATACAGATATGTATGTTTATAAGACTACTAAGACAGTTAGTAAGACAGTATTAGCGTCTATTGATAAAAATAATGAGATACCTGATGGGATAGTTTGTTCTGAGGCAGTGAAAGCAAAGGGGGATATATCATTTGTTGTAGAACCAACTGGTTGGAGTAAGGAAAAAAAGATTACTTTATATTATTCGCTTAATAATTTAAATGATGTTACTACAATTGGTAATTATAAATATGATTATGAATATGATGGGACAAGTGAAAATATATATGGTAATAACACAGATACAGAAAGACAAATAAAAGTTATGTCTAATGGGACTCTTGAAGGTTATATTACACTTGAAACATTGGGTGATATAGTTAATAAAAAATTGGAAATTGATAATATCGATAATGCAGGTCCAGTTATAGAATTGGGAGAAATTTCTCAAAAATATGTTAGTAAAACAGTGGCAATACCATTAAAAGTTAGTGATGTTGGTAGTGGAGTTAGTTATAGTAGTTTTGATGAATCAGATATAGAAGTAAAAGTTGGTGGCAATATTGTTAGTGATATTTCTCTTTCAGGTGATGGAAAAGGTAATTTTAATTTAATCATTAATAATGATAAGTATAGTGGAGAAGTTACTATTACGATAGCAGAAAATTCAGTATATGATAAGGTAGTCGATGAGGTTAAGAATGGAAATAATGAAACAGTTCTAAAACCAGATGTTAAATTCGATAATACAGCTCCTACAAAACCAGATATAAATAATCCAACAAATGAAAATTGGACTAATAGTAATTTTCCTTTAAGTGTAAGTACAATAGAAGATGGTTCTGGAGTAGATTATTGGCAATATACATATGCGAAAAATCCATCTGGAAATGGAGATCATAATACTAGTTGGGTTACTTATAGTAATTCTTCAAATAATAATTTTACGACATCACCATTTAGTGCAGAAAGAAATCAATTAGTATATGTTAGAGTTTGTGATAAAGTTGGTAATTGTTCAGAAGTATCTAATACTTATATAAGAATTGATAAAAAACCACCAACAATAACATTGAGTTCAAATAGTGATAGTACATATACGAAAACAAAGAGCGTGACAGTAACAATAAAAGATGCGAGTAGTGTAAAAAATAGTGGACTCGCAAGTGGGGCAAGTTTAAAATATGGCTGGAGTACTAGCAACACAACAGAACCAAGTAGCTATACGACAGTAAATCCAACTTATACAGTTGGAACAACATCAGAAGTGATATTTACGGCAAGTGGTTCAGGATTAACAGGAAGTTATTATTTATGGGTGAAACCGGTAACATTAAAAGATGTGGCTGGCAATAGCAATACGACATCATTAGTGTCGTCTGGAACATTTAAATTTGATAATACAGCTCCAAGCGGTTCAATTTCAGTTACTTCTTCTAGTAGTGTAGTTGCAGCTACATTGAATGCTAGTGATGCACATTCAGGATTAAGTGGAACATATGGTTGGAAGATATCTTCTTCATCTACATGTAATGATACAGTTACTGATTTATCTATTAGTTCACAAAAAACATATCAATATACAACTTCTTCTAGTGGTACATATTATGCATGTGTGAAAGTATCTGATAAGGCAGGAAATGTTGCATATATTTCTTCATCAGTTGTTGTTAATAGTGAAAGTTGTTATTATATTATTTCAGGCATTAATACATATTGTAGGTATATTCCAAATATGAGTTTGGCTGGTAATAATCTTCAAAAACTCTGGTCTGGTGGTACGTATTTTAATATTGATGGATATACTTATGGAACTGATGTTAATGGCCAAGGAAATACAACAAAATGGTATCATTCAAAAACATATGGTTGTTATTTTATCGAAACTTATTTGAAAAAACATGCAGATGGTGCTTGTGCAGAGTTTAGTGGTGATTCTGGAGGATGTCCATGTCATGGTGTTCCTGGTTTATCATGTACCTCTGGAAAATATACTTATAAATATGATTCATCTGGTAGTGCATGTATTGATTCCAATGGAGATGGCTTTTATGAAACTTGTTGTAAATAAAATTTAAATGTTAATTAGTAAAACTTATAAATTTTGATTTGTAATAATGATATTATTATTGAGGTGAAAGATGAAAAAGAAAATATTGATAATAATTTTAGTGTTTTTAGTTTTGTTACTAGGAATTGTTATATATTTAAAGTTTACTGATTATAAAGAAAATGAGAATGATTCAGGAAATATACTTGATGAAATTTTAAGTGGAAAAAACAATTCCACTTGGCAATCATTTAGGTATGAGTTTGTAATAGATGATGAAATTTTTAATGAAACAAATTCAGGCGATGTGGAATTAAAATTTAGTGAAGGGAATGTTAAAATTTGTATGTTATCAGTTGATGATGGATTAAAATATTGTGAAGACTTATCTTTTAGTTATAGTGATGATAATACTATAAAAATAAGTGAGGGAACATATATTGGTTTCTATGGAACTTTTGAAGTTTCATATGAAAATGAAGTGCTTATACTTTCTAGATATAATAATAATAAAGTTTCTTACTATTTTAAAGCAGTAGTATAATATGGTGGTGGATATATGGAATATGATATTTTTAAGATAGTAAATATGAGGAATTGTTATTCTGAATTAAAAAATCAGTTAGATAATATAGTAGTTGTATTTAGAGATAAGGATGATATATTAGAAATAGATAAGATGAATAAATGGTTATTAGAAGTAATTAATTTTTATAAGAAGTGTGGAGTAAAGATTAGTTATAATGATTTTTATAATTTTCATTTAGATAATATTTCTGATAAAGATAAGAGAAACGAAAAGATTAATAAGTATATGGAAGTGTTTTTTAGAAATATGGATAATTTAGATAGTTATGAATTTTCTAAAATATTATTTACCTTTGACGATATAGATGTAGATAGTATTAATCCAATATATGAAGAGATAGTAGTAATGATTAATAACTTTAATAATAAGCATAAAGGTATATTTAATAAATTGTTGTTAGAACTTGAGAAGAAATATGCTTTATTATTAGGTATTGATAGAGAATTATTTAGATTTGAAAGAATAATAGAACTTAAAGATTTAGTTGATACTAGAATTAAAGTTATTGATGATAAGATAAGAAATCTTTATAATGAAAGACAAGAAGAAATAAAGAATAAGAGATAGAATTATGTCTATTAGATATAGTTCTTTTTATTATTTATGATAATACTTTTTATTAGGGAGGTAATATGATAAATAATAATGGTCTTAGTAATGAAGAAGTACTTATTAATAGAGAGAAATATGGTAAGAATATATTTACTAAAAAGAAGCAAGATACTTTTTTTAAATTACTTCTTGAGACTTTTTCTGATCCAATTATTAAGATATTGTTGATTGCTTTGGGGATAAAGACAATATTTTTAATTAGAGATTTTGATTGGTATGAAACAGTAGGTATAGTATTAGCTATATTAGTGGCTTCTTTAATTTCATCGATTAGTGAATATGGATCGATGAGAGCTTTTAATAAGCTTACGGAAGAAGCAAATTTAATAAATGTCAGGGTTAAGAGAAATGGCGAAATTAGCAGTATTCCTCTTACTGAAGTAGTAGTTAATGATATTATTGTTTTATCGACAGGAGATAGAATTCCAGCGGATGGACTTATTATATCTGGGAGAATATCAGTTGATGAATCGATGATTAATGGGGAGGCTAAAGAAGTATATAAAGAAGCATATGGGGATAAAGCTAATTTATATATGGGAACTGTTGTATATTCAGGAAATGCTTTGATGTTAGTTAGGGCAGTAGGAGATAAAACTTTTTATGGACAGATGGCTTTAGAACTTCAAGATGATAATTCTATGTCGCCACTTAGACTTAGATTGACAAAATTAGCTCAAGGTATTAGTAGAATTGGATATGTATGTTCTTTGATGGTTGCTTCTTCATATTTAATATATATGATAGTTATTAGTAATAATTTTGATATGAATTTAATAGTTGAAACGCTTAGTAATGGAAGAATGATGTTTGGATATATATTAGATGCTTTAACGCTATGTGTAACAATTATAGTAGTGTCAGTTCCTGAAGGATTACCAATGATGATTACACTAGTTCTTAGTTCTAATATGAAGAGAATGCTTAAGGATAATGTATTAGTGAGAAAGTTAATTGGAATAGAGACGGCAGGTAATATTAATGTATTATTTACTGATAAAACTGGGACACTTACGAAAGGAAAATTATCTGTTGTTGGAGTTATGGATAGTTTAGGAAATGAGATAAATTATTTAAATATAAAGGGTAAGTATAAGGAAATGTTTGATATGTCTTTAATTATAAATAATGAGAGTACATATGATAAAGTAAATAATAAGATAATTGGGGGAAATATTACTGATAGGGCATTACTTAGTTATGTAGGAAATAAAAGAATAGATTGTAAGATTATTAAACAGGAAGTATTTGATTCGAGAAAGAAATATATGTATACGAAGATAAATTATAATAATCATACTTATAATTTAGTAAAAGGAGCTTATGAAGTAGTTAGAAAGATGTGTAATAGTTATTATACAAAAGATGGGGAGAAGAAGGCTATTAGAGATATGTCTTTTATAGAAAATAAGATAAGGGGTATGTCTTTAAATATGATGAGAATATTGGCAATAGCAATAAGTGAAGATAGGGAAACTCTTAGTAATATGACTTTATTAGGAATAGTTATTCTTAAGGATGAAGTTAGAGAGAATGTTAAAGAGGGAGTTTCTTTAGTAAAACAAGCAGGGATTCAGACAGTAATGATTACTGGTGATAATAAAGAAACAGCATTATCGGTAGCAAAAGATATTGGACTTATTGAAAATGATAATGATATGGTAATTACTAGTGATATGTTTAGCAAGATGAGTGATGAAGAGATAAGAGGGATATTTTCTAGGATTAAGGTAATAGCTAGAGCAATGCCTCAGGATAAAAGTAGACTAGTTAATATTGCTAAGAGTATGGATTTAGTGGTTGGAATGACTGGTGATGGGGTAAATGATGCGATAGCACTTAAGAAAGCTGATGTTGGATTTGCGATGGGAAGTGGGACTGAGGTAGCAAAAGAAGCATCAGATATTGTTATACTTGATAATAATTTTTATTCAATATCAAATGCTATTTTATATGGAAGAACAATATTTAAAAGTATTAGAAAATTTATTATATGTCAGTTAACAATTAATCTATGTAGTTTATTGGTATCAATAATAGGACCATTTATTGGAATACCAGTGCCTATTACAGTAATTCAAATGTTATGGATAAATATGATTATGGATACTTTATCTGGATTTGCTTTTTCTTATGAACCAGCATTACCTGAATACATGTGTGAACTTCCAAAGAAAAAAGATGAGAATATTATTAATAAATATATGTTTAATCAGATTTTGACAACGGGATTATCATCAGCAATAATATGTATCTTTTTCTTAAAAAGTAAGATAACAAATAGTATTTTTAATGATGATTTATTGACAGCTTTCTTTGGCTTAATTATTTTTATAAGTATTTTAAATAGTTTTTCAGCTAGAACTCATAGACTTAATATACTTTCTAATATATTTAAGAATAAAGTATTTGTTGGGGTAATTTCTTTTGTTATATGTATGCAGATATATTTGATATATAATGGTGGAGAATTATTTAGGACAAGTGGATTAACTTTATCAGAATTTATGATTATGTTTATGATTAGTTTATTAGTAATACCAATTGATTTTATTAGAAAGTTAATTCTTAAGAAGATGAATAAACCTTTAGGGGTATAAGAAAAAATCTCGTTAACGGGATTTTTATTTTTCAATTATTTTGGTGATTAAATTTTTGATATTAATTCCAACTTCTTTAAATAGTAGGGGATACATAGAAATATCAGTAAATCCAGGTATAGTGTTTACTTCATTAAAATATAATTTTTCTTCATTATAATCATATAAGAAATCAATTCTAGCTAAAGTAGATAGCGATAAAATATTAAATATTTTTTTAGATAGTTCTGTAATTTCTTTGGCTAGTTCTTTACTGATGTTAGCAGGAATAATAAGAGAGCTATCTTTTAAATATTTTGCTTCATAGTCATAGAAAGTATTTGATGATCTTATTTCTCCGATAGGGGATGAGATAATTTTATTAGTTTGTAAGATAGCACATTCTAACTCTCTTGCTTTGATGTATTTTTCAATAATGACTTTGTTATCATATTTGAAAGCTAAATTAACATATTCATTTAATTCTTTAACATTATTGGCAATATTAATACCGATTGATGATCCACATTTAGCAGGTTTAATGATTACGGGATAGGGAAAAGGAATATTTTTAATTTTTTTATTTTCAGTGATGGTAATATAAGGAACTTGGGGAATTTTGTGATGATTACAAATTATTTTTGTTAATTCTTTATCATAACTGATGATAGAACCTAATAAGTCGGTACCAATATATTCAATATCAAATAAGTTAAACATACCTTGAATATTACCATTTTCTTCAGGATTACCATGAATGACAGGGAAGACTTTATCAAATTGTTTTAGAAATTCAATGATATTGGTAATTTTTTCGATGTTTCTGTTTTGCCAAGATTCATCAATTAGATTAATATCATCAAGATATAGATACCAATTATTTTGATGATCTATTCCAACGGCAGTTATATTGTATAAGGATTTGTCAATATGGGTAAGAATAGTCTTAGCTGATTTACATGAGATAACATGTTCATGGGAGTTACCTCCGAATAAAATTAAAATTTTTTTCATTTATTCTCCTTTAAAATATAGAGTTGTTATAATTTAGTATATTGTCAAATTATGTAAAATATGATATATTAAATGTAAATAAAGGAGGATTTATGACGTTAGTTATAATGGCTGCCGGAATGGGTAGCAGATTTGGTGGTTTAAAACAAATAGAACCAATTGATGAATATGGTAATTTTATTATCGATTATTCTATTTATGATGCAATTAAGGAAGGATTTACGAAGGTTGTCTTTATTATTAAAAAAGAGAATTATGATATTTTTAGAGAAACTGTCGGTAAAAGAGTAGAAAAATATATTGAAGTTGAATATGTTTTTCAAGAGTTAGATAAATTACCTAGTGGATATACAGTACCAGAAGGAAGGGTTAAACCTTGGGGAACAGGCCATGCAATATTATGTTGTAAAGATGTTGTTGATGAGAACTTTGCAATTATAAATTCAGATGATTTTTATGGAAGAGATGCTTTTAGAGTAATTGGAGAATTTCTTCGTAATAATAATGATAATGATGAAGTATCTGAATATGCAATGGCTGGATATAAAGTTAAGAATACTTTGACAGATAATGGGGCAGTAAAAAGAGGAGTATGCCAAGTAGAAGATGGATATTTGACTGAATTAATTGAAAGTAGTATCGATAGAGTAGATGGAAAACTTGTAGCATCACCACTTGAAGGAGGAGAAGATTTTATAGTATCAGAAGATGATACAGTATCGATGAATATGTTTGGTTTTACTCCAAGAATTTTTGATTATTTAGAAGAAAGATTTCCATCATTTTTAGATGAACATAAGGATAATATGGATAAGTGTGAATATTTAATACCAACGTTAGTTTTTGAAGAAATTGATAAATGTATGGCTAGAGTTAGAGTATTAAAGACAGATGCAGTATGGCAAGGAATTACTTATCGAGAGGATAAAGATAAAGTAGTTAATGAAATTAGAAAGCTTGTTTTAAATGGAGAGTATCCAGAAGGATTATGGAAATAGAGATATAAGTGTAATAGGTAGAAATATTTATTACACTTATTTTCTTTACTAAAAAGAATTGATGTGATAAAATTATTATAGGAAGGTAGGTAATAATGATGAAGAAAAAAAATATATTATACATAATACTTATGGTTATTTCTTTTGTTTTTACTTATCTTTTTATATATAGTGGATGTAATACTTTAGTTAAGACATTTGTTAATTATCAAGAAAAAAGTGATTTAGGATATAAAGTATATTTAAGTGAAAATGATATATATGATAGCAGTATTTTAGGAATGAATAAAAAGTATATTGCTAGTTTAATAGATCAGATTGTCATTAATTTTGATTATGATATTTTATTTGATAGATATCTTAGTGGTTTTTATTCTTATTCAGTAAATTCTTCAGTGATAGCTTATGAAGATGATATTGATGATCCGTTATGGATTAAGGAATATAA
This sequence comes from uncultured Mycoplasmatota bacterium, assembly GCA_946007485.1. Classification (GTDB taxonomy): domain Bacteria; phylum Bacillota_I; class Bacilli_A; order RF39; family UBA660; genus RUG705. The sequence goes on along the minus strand of CAMGAM010000035.1, from coordinate 769 downwards.
TGAACTTTTAGATAAAGTAGAAGTAATTAATCAAAATAAGATAGATATGATTAAGATAAGTGATAAGGTATCAATAGATTATCAAAAATATAAAAAGATAATTGATGATTTTAAGAGTGATTATGATATAGATATATCTGGTTATTTATTAGTTAAAGTTAATATTCATATGATGGTTGATTTTAGTGGACTTAATAATCAAGTAGATGATTCAAGAGAAATAAAAATAATTATTCCTCTTAGTTATGATACGATTAAGATAGATGTTATTAATGATAATAATAAGATAGATAGTTATTACGAATTTACTACAAAGAGTGATGTTAATTATTTATTTTTAGTACTTGGGGCAATTACTGGTTCAATTGGATTAGCATTACTAATATTAATTATTAAGGAAATGATAGAGATATCTAGAAGGCAGAATAAATTTGATAAGGAATTAAAACATATACTTAAAGAGCATAGTGAGATTATTGTAAAAGTAGATAGGTTATATAATAAAAAGAAATATAATTTAATATATGTAGATAGTTTTGATGAGCTTATGGATGTTTATAAGAAAGTAGAAACGCCAATATCTTTCAAGAAAATGGATAAGAAGAGAGAAGCAATATTTTTGATTATTGAAGATGATAATGCGTGGATATATCGATTAGTTGAAGAATGAGAAGAATAAATTTTAAAATTTGTTGAAATTTATTCTTTTTTATTTATAAGGAAATTCCGATTTTTATATAGAACAAGTAAATAGTAAAAATGGTCGCAA
>CAMGAM010000034.1 GCA_946007485.1 uncultured Mycoplasmatota bacterium | reverse complement strand
GTTTGCAACTCAATACCAACAATATGCTTATTGCACCTTTTATTTAACAACATAGCTATAGGAGCATTCCCCGTAGCAAAATCAATTATTTTTTTATCTTTATAATTAATTGTAACAAAATTTGCTAATAAAACTGAATCTAAAGAAAAAGTAAAATATTCAGAATTTTGATATATAAACATATTTTCATAATTCAAAAGTCTATTTTTAACCTTCATTATTAACATTTACCTCCACTAGACCTTCGTCAGTTAAAACTGTATAATTTCTTTTCAAAATATTAAGAGCTACTACTTTTCCCTGACTTTTATTTATTTGAACGGTATCCCCAATATCAGGAATTTCAGTTTTATAAAAAGTATATGTATCATTCTCATAATTTAAACAACATAACAACCTACCACAAGCACCATTTATTTTACTCGGATTTAAAGCTAACATTTGATTCTTAGCCATACTTATAGTCACTGTTTCAAAAGAATTTAAAAAACTACTACAACACATTGGTCTACCACATGGACCTATACCTCCTATCACTCTAGCCTTATCTCTAATACCTACTTGTCTAAGTTCAATACGTGTTTTATAATATGACCCCAATTCACGGGCTAATTTTCTAAAATCAACTCTTTCATCAGCTAAAAATCTAAAAAGTAATTGTGACCTATCAAATGTATATACAGCATCCAATAACCTCATTTTTAAATTATACTTTTTTATAAGTTCTTTACATTTATTAATAGAATCATTTGCATCCTTAATATTGTCCAAAAATTTAAAATAGTCTTTTTCCTGAGCAATTCTTATAATTTTATTATAATTAAAATTTTTATCAACTAATTTATTATTTAAAAAGCAAACAACAGTACCATATTCCATACCTTTTTCGGTTTCAACAATAACGTCTAATCCAATCTTTAATTCAAGAAAATTATCATCAAAATAACTAACTTTACCTTTCTTATTAAGCCTAACACCTGCAATCATTTTTCTAATCCCTCACTAACATCTATAATTAACTTATCCAAAAATAAATTCAAATTAACATTATAATCAAAATTTTCTTTTGCTTTAAATAAAATATATAATATATTTAAAATCTTATCAATTGTTAAATTAATCGAAATTTCTTTTAATTTATCTATTTTGGTAAAAAAATATAAATCATCATTATAATTTGTTTTTAATTTAAGAATATCATAATAAAAACATATCATAATATCCAATAAAATTTTATTATCTAATTTAAATGAATCATTTCCACTATTTTTAATAACAAAATGATTACCCCACAATTCGTTCAAGTAAACAATTGTTAAAGTACCATTTTTATTTAAAAAATCAATAAATTTAAATGAATCATCAAATAGGCTTTTAAACGTATCTTTTTCTATTACACCATTGTTAATACTTTCATATAAATTATCAACTGTACTTTTTTCAAGATAACTTTTTTTCCCAATTCTTATCATTTGACATCTGCTAATAATAGTAGATAATACCTTCTCAATATTATAAGTTGTCAAAATTGCAACAACATTTTCATTTGGTTCTTCTAAAAACTTAAGTAACGAATTAGCGGCACTTGCGTTCATTTTATCGCAATCTCTTATTAAATAAACCCTAATCTCATTATTTAAAGATTTAGTAGCAAAAAATTTTTGAACATTTAAAATATCCTCTTTTTTTATGAGTCCATTACAAGGTAAAATAATTTTTAAATCCAAACAATTATTTTCATCTATATTTCTACACGTTGAACATTTAGAACAAACATTACTTATAAAATTTTTATCTCTTTCAGGGCATAGCAACATTTTTATAAACTTATAAACATCAGAATATGAATCTTCATTATAAAGTTCAAACAAATAAGCATGAGAAGGTTTTTGCTTGTTCAAAACGCTATTAAAAATAACATTAAAAACATTTGTATCATTTTTAATCCTATCAATCATTACTAACCTCCTATAACAAAAGAAAAAGTATCAAAATCAAAAATCCTAATCCAAATACATCAAATAAATAAATAATTAATAATGTAAATATATTTATAGGTATCATAACATTTAATGGAGCTATTATTACATTTATTACATAAAGCATTAAAAAACAATATATAATTTTTTTTATAAAATTAAATACGTATTTCAAGAAAACCACCCACTAAATATATGATAAAATTATCTCAACTTATACTTTTTCTTTCTTCAAAAGCAAGTTCTAATGTCATTTGATCCAAATAGTCAATATCAGCACCAACTGGAATTCCCGTAGCTATTTTTGTAACTTTAATTCCTGTTTTTAATAAAATATTTCCAATATATTGCATAGTAGTTTCACCCTCAATATTTGGTTTCAATGCTAAAATAACTTCATTAACATTATCAATATCAATTCTCTTTATTAATGCCTCTATTGACAAATCATTTGGCCCTATTCCACTATAAGGAGATATTACCCCCCCTAAAACGTGATATAATCCATTGTAATTACCTATTCGTTCGAATGAAACAACATCTTTAGGTTTTTCAACAACTAAAATTTTACTCTTATTTCTATCTAAATCTGTACAAATCTCACAATTATTATCAAATGTAATGTTGTTACAAATTTCACATCTACCAATTTTTTCTCTAAAAGCAAGCAAATTATTAGAAAAATTGGTAATATCATCAGAAGTAAATTCTAATAGTGAAAAAACAATTCTTTCAGCACTTTTATCTCCAATACTTGGTAGTTTTTTAAAACTTTCAATTAAATTTTTTATTATCAAAGAATCCATTTACATCAAACCTGATAAGCCTTGCCCATATTTACCAAGTTTCTTTTCTTTTTCATTATTAGATTTCTTTACTGCATCATTAAAAGCAACAGCTATCATATCCTCTAAAAGTTCAATATCATCTTTATCTATACCCTTATCAGATGAAATTTTAACAGATTTTACTTCCTTATCTCCATTTATAGTAACCTCAACTAATGAAGAACATCCAGTATATACACTATTTGATAGTTCCTTTTGTGTCTTTTGTAACTCCTTTTGTAATTTTTGAGCCTCTTGTAACATTCTTTGCATATTCATTAAAATCATCCTTTCTTTTATCTAATTTCTACTTTATCTTTACCAACAATACTAATTAACTTTTTTAAATCTTCACTATTTGCATCATTATTTTCAAATAATAATGTTTTAGGCTTAAAAACATATCCTGACTTAATCTTTTCAATATAATCAGCTCTTATACCTAGCCATTCTTTTTCTAATAAGAAAACAATATCATATTTCTTTCCATAAACTTTTAAAATTAGATCAGAAACAAGTATCATATTTTTATTAAGTCTATCACAAATTGAATCAAACTTCGTTGAAAACATAACTTCATATTGTGACACAACTACCGGTTTAACATCGCTAAGCAATCCAGCAATTAATCTATATTTATCGTCTGCACAATATTCATTAATAGTTATCCAACGTGAAGAAAAACTTATAAGTTCTTGTTTGTTAGCACCCGCTAAGCAATTATTAATTTTAATATCTTTATTTCGTAAATCTATTTCTTCTAATTTATTATCATTTAATTCAGAGTTATTTATAAGCAATATATCTTTATGCGTTTCATCCACATCCACAACATTTTTTAAACTATTTTTATTAAGATTACTTTCATTATTGTTTTCTTCACTTTTGTTTAATACTATTTTATCCTTATTATTTAAATATTTCATAATTTTTAAAATAGTTACACAACATAATATATTAATATAACTACTATTTACAATTTTATTTTTTAAATCATTAATTTCATTTATTAATTGGAACAAAACATTTTCATTAAAGTTTTCACTATAATCTATAATAACATCATTTTTATCACCAATATTAGTCAACCTACCACAAGTTTTATATAAAAGTATATCCTTAAATAATTCTATTAGTTGATCAATAAAGCCTGAAACACTTTTATCATTAGACTCGAGCTCATCAAAAAATGAAACTACCTCACCTACTTCATTGTTAATAAGGTAACTTAAAAAATTACGAATATCTAATGTTGAAATTGATCCATTAACATTATCTACATCATCCATTGTTATCTTTCCATCTTTATAAACAGAAAGTTCATCCAATAAATTAATTGCATCTCTTAACCCACCATCAGATATTTTAGCTATCTCGTAAATTGCATCTGTTGTTATTTCAATGGATTCTTCATTAGCAATATATTGTAACCTTTTTGCGATATCATCTTCACTAATTCTTAAAAATTTAAACTTTTGACATCTAGAACTAATTGTAAGTGGTATTTTATTAGGCTCAGTAGTTGCTAAAATAAAAATTATATGTGATGGAGGTTCTTCCAAAGTTTTAAGCAAAGCATTAAATGCTTGAATAGTTAGCATATGAACTTCATCTATAATATATATTTTATATCTCCCACTACTCGGTACCAAATTAATTTTATCCCTAAGTTCTCTTATTTCATCAACACCATTATTAGATGCTGCATCTATTTCAATAATATCACTTGTATTATTCAAACAATTTTCACAATTATTACAAGGATTTCCATCAATTAAATTACTGCAATTAACCATTTTAGCAATTATTTTCGCTGTAGTTGTCTTACCAGTTCCACGCGGCCCTGAAAATAAATAAGCATGCGATAACTTATTTTCCATTATAGCATTATTGATAACTTTAATAATTTTATTTTGTCCAACCATATCGCCAAAATTAGAAGGTCGATACTTCCTATATAATGCTAAATACTTCATAATACCTCCTCCCCTACACATATATTATATCATATTTTTTTATTAATTTCTTCTTTTTTTAAAAAATTCACTTAATATTTTTGAACATTTTTCATTTTGCATATTAACAGCAGTTTTCCCATTAAACAATTGTTCTGTAAAATGATTATTTTTATTATTTTTAGTGCCGAAATAAAGAGTATCTATTTGAGCTTCATTAATTGCCCCCAGACACATTAAACAAGGTTCTAAGGTACTATAGATTGTACAATTTTTAAGAATCTTACTATTCTTTTTTTTACAAGCCATATTTATTGCCATAATTTCCGCATGGCATAAACAATTTTTCTTTTTTTCTTTACAATTATAACCAAAACCTATTACTTTATACGTCATTAAATCTATAATTACAGTTCCAACTGGAACTTCCTCATCATCTGACGCTTGTTCGGCATAATGTAAACATTTGTTTATATAATATTCGTTCATAATAAAACACCTCTATCAACAGGTATAAATTATATCACATTTTTTTATAATCAACAACGTTCCACGTGAAACATTAAGTTTTAAATATACTCATATCAATTAACATAACCTACATCTAAATAAATATATATACCAACTTTTCCACTAATATAAATTCTAATTATGATTTTACTTTATCAACAGGTATAAACTGTTTCCATGTTTCACGTGGAACATTATTTTTTTTTATTATAAATAACAGAAATAATAATATTAATTAATATGAATAAAAATATAATTTATATATTATTTTTTTATATTTTAAATAATTTATTTCTAAATAATTATAATTTTTATTTTTGTATTACTTGAAACATTCTAATAAATTACTTTCATACTATCAATAATTTAGCTAAAAAAAAAATTAATAATTCTTATGTTCCACGTGAAACATTAAACTTTTAATATAAACAAATTTATTAACACAGCCTATATCTAAATAAATAAACCAACTTTTCACTAATATAAATTCTAATTATGATTTTTCTCTATCAACAGGTATAAACTATTTCCATGTTTCACGTGGAACATTGTTTTTTTATTATAAATAAAATATTTTTATATAATAATTATTTTATACTACTTTAATAATAAATACCTGAATCATTTCTCAATATTTTAAACATTTTACGTTATAATAAACACTAATAATTTTTATATTCCACATAAAACATTAAGTTTTAAATATACTCATATCAATTAACATAACCTACATCTAAATAAATATACAAATCATCTTTTTTATTAAATTGAATACAATTTATAGTTATTATTTTACTATTTTGTTCTATCAGCAGGTATAAACTATTTAATGTTTCACGTGGAACATTAAACTTTATATTTATTATAAATATTATATAATTATACATTAAACTGTTATAAATAATCACTTATCAAAAAGTATTCATTATTATATTAAAATACATAAGTCATAAAAATTGCATTTTTTTATTCCAATTAAGAAAACAATGTTTCACGTGGAACATTGTTTTCTATCAACAAGTCCTCAATAAAAAAAGAATACCTATAAAAACTATAGGTACTCTTTTCAAAACACAATTATAGCGCACACAATAAGAGGCTATTAAAGCTGCTATCTTCCGATCCTGACTTAATTCTAACATTATTGTTGCACTAAACACATTATAACACACTTTAATAATAATTGCAAGCATTTTTTTATTTTTTTTTGATTTTTTTAAAATTAAAACTATTGTTCATCTTTTTCGTTATCCTCATTATCTAATTCCTTATCAACAATAGCTGCAGAAGATACCATTTGACCATCCTTTACATTAATTAATTTAACACCTTGCGTAACCCTGCTCATAACAGGAATTTTATCAACATCCAATCTAATAACAACACCTGTATTAGTTATTATCATAACATCATTATCACTAGTAACCGTTTTAAATGAAACAATTGCTCCGTTTTTCTCAGTAATATTAATAGTTTTCACACCTTTACTACCTCGATTCGTAATTCTATACTCAGAAATACTAGTTTGCTTTCCATATCCATTCTCTGTTATTACCAATACATTTTGGTTTTCATCAACCTTTTCCATTCCTACAAGCAAATTAGTGCCCAAATTAATACCTTTTACACCTGTCGCACCTCTACCCATCACTCTAACTTTTTCTTCCGGAAAACGCACAATACGTCCGTCTGAAGAGGCCATCAATATATCATCATTTCCAGAAGTCTTTTTTGCTGATATCAATTCATCATTATCTTTTAAAGTAATAAACTTCTTACCATTAGTCCTAATATTATTAAATTCTGCAATATCCGTCCTTTTAATTATACCCAATTTAGTTGCAAATACAAAATAATTATTCTCTTCATCATTAGATACTTTAAGTAGTGATGCTATTTTCTCTCCCTTTTCCATATTAAGAAGATTAATAATAGGTAATCCCTTAGATTGTCTTCCAAATTCCGGAATCTCATATCCCTTCATCCTATAAACTTTACCATTATTAGTAAAGAACAAAATATAATCATGACTACTAGAATTAATCATCATTTCAACAAAATCCTCTTCATTAGTAGTCATTCCTTTTATACCTACACCACCTCTATTTTGTGTTTTATAAGTACTAGAAGGAACTCTCTTTATATAACCCTTATTAGTTAACGTAATAACAATATTCTCTTCCGGTATCAAAGATTCATCCTCAATATAATCAATAGCTGTCATATCAATTAAAGTACGTCTATCATCTGCATACCTATTTTTAATATCTAACATTTCATTCTTTATAATTTCTAGTATTTTTTCTTCAGAATTTAAAATTTCTGTTAAATCAGCAATTAACCTTTCTAATTCAGCAATTTCATTCTCAATAGCTTCTTTAGCAAGACCAGTAAGACGCCTTAATTTCATTTCTAATATAGCCTGTGTTTGCTCATCAGATAAACCAAATTTAATCTTTAACTCATTACTAGCATCCTCATCAGTTTTAGCACCCCTTATTATCCTAATAATCTCATCTATATGATCAAGAGCAATCTTTAAGCCCTCTAATATATGCAATCTAGCCTTATACTTTTTAAGTTCAAATTCACATCTCCTGTATATAACATGCTTTTGATGATCAACATATTTCTCCAATATAGTCTTTATTCCCAAAGTTCTAGGCCTTCCATCCACAAGCATTAAAAAATTAATACCATAAGACATTTGTAACTGAGTATGTTTAAATAAATTATTTAAAACAACATTAGCATTTGCATCTTTTTTAACATCAATAACAATCTTAACTCCACCCAAAGAAGACTGATCATTCAAATTAGAAATACCCTGAATAACCTTATCTCTAACTAATTCAGCAATTCTCGTAATAAGAGCCTTTTTGTTAACCTGATAAGGAAGTTCAGTAATAACAATCTCATCATGATTATTTTTTTGTATTATTTCAACCTTTGATCTAATAGTAATAGTTCCTCTTCCCGTATCATAAGCATTTTTAATTCCAGAATTACCTAAAATAATACCACCAGTTGGAAAATCAGGCCCCTTAATATATTGCATAAGTTCAATAACAGATATATCAGGATTATCAATATATGCAACACAACCATCAATAACTTCTCCTAAATTATGAGGCGGAATATTAGTAGCCATACCAACCGCAATTCCCATATTACCATTAACAAGTATATTAGGAAATCTACTAGGTAAAACAACAGGCTCTTTCCTTTGATCGTCGTAGTTAGGAGAAAAATCAACAGTTTCTTTATTCAAATCACTAAATAGGTCCAGAGAAATTTTCGATAAACGTGCCTCTGTATAACGAGAAGCAGCTGCACCATCTCCATCAATATTACCAAAGTTACCATGTCCATCAACAAGTGTATGTCGATAAGTAAAAGGTTGAGCCATTCTTACCATAGATTCATATATTGCCGAATCTCCGTGGGGATGGTAATGACCCATTACTGCTCCAACAGCATTAGCAGATTTCTGATATTTCTTATCAGGTGTCATCCCCTCTTCCCATAAAGTATATATAATACGTCTATGAACAGGCTTTAATCCATCTCTCACATCAGGAATAGCTCTAGCAACAATTACACTCATTGAATAATCCAAAAAAGATGTTTTCATTTCACTATTTAAATCAACCGCAATCATTTTATCTTTATCTTCATTCATTTTTTACACCACCTATATATCGAGATTAACAACATTCAAAGCATTTTCTTCAATAAATAAACGCCTTGGTTCTACTTCTTCACCCATTAATAATTGAAATGTTTCATCAGCTACAATAGCATCATTCAAATCAATTCTCTTAAGTATTCTAGTACCAATATGCATAGTAGTTTCTCTAAGTTCGTGAGCATCCATTTCCCCTAGACCCTTCATTCTACCAATATCATACTTAGTATTAGCAGGTAAACTAGCCAAATAAGCATCTCTTTCCTCTTCATTTAAAACATACTTAATCGTTTTACCATGCTTTATAGAATAAAGAGGTGGCTGAGCTGCATAAACATGCCCATTTTCAAGTAAAGGACGAAAATATCTATAAAACAATGTCAATAACAAAGTTCTAATATGAGCTCCGTCAACATCAGCATCTGTCATAATAATAATTTTGTGATAACGAAGCTTAGATAAATCAAACTCTTCCCCTATTCCCGTTCCAAAAGCAGTTATTATAGTTCTGATTTCTTCATTATTAAGGGCCTTATCTAATCTTGCCTTTTCAACATTTAAAATTTTTCCACGAATAGGAAGAATAGCTTGCGTAGCTGGATCCCTACCATCCTTAGCCGTTCCAGCTGCTGAATCTCCCTCAACAATAAATACTTCTGAAACACTAGCATCTTTTGAAGAACAATCAGTTAATTTTCCCCATTGATGAGTAAGTTCAAGACCACCTTTTCTACGCGTTATTTCACGAGCCTTCTTAGCCGCTACTCGAGCTCTAGCTGCCGTAATAGCCTTTTCAACAATAATTTTAGCCTGATCAGGATTTTCCATCAAAAATCTATCCAACCCTTCGCCAAAAATATTAGCAGCCACCTTTTTTACCTCAGAATTGCCCAACTTTGTTTTAGTTTGACCTTCAAATTGTGGGTCAGGAACCTTAGCCGAGATAATCATCGTAATTCCCTCTCGTACATCTTCACCTTGTAAATTCTCATCATTATCTTTTAGCATTTTCGCTCCGCGGGCATAGTTATTTATGATCCTTGTTAAACTATTCTTCACACCATCTTCGTGAGTTCCACCTTCTGGTGTTGTTATATTATTAACAAAAGAATAAATTGCAGGAGTGTATCCATCATTATACTGAAAAGCAACCTCAATAGTAACTCCATCTTCCTTACCATCTGTATGAACGATGGTACTATGAATAGGAGTTTTCTTATCATTTAGTAACTTAACATATTCACTTATACCACCTTCATAAACAAACATATCCTTCTTATCTGTTCTATCATCACGCAATATAATTCTAAGACCTTTATTCAAAAATGCAAGTTCCCTGAAACGATTTTTCAAAATATCATAATCAAAATCAACAGTTTCTTTAAAAATGCTAGGATCAGGCATAAAAGTTACCGTAGTACCAGTCCTATCGATACTACATTCACCAATAACATTTAAAGGATGTTCAGTATGACCACCATTACTAAATTTTATATAATGAATTTTTCCATTTTTATAAACAGTTACCTCCACCCATTTACTAAGGGCATTGACAACACTAGCACCAACTCCGTGAAGACCACCAGATACCTTATATCCTCCTCCACCAAATTTACCACCAGCGTGAAGTACTGTATAAACAGTTTCCACCGTAGATAAACCAGTTTTAGGATGAACTTCAACAGGAATACCTCTACCATCATCTTTAACAGTTACAGAACCATCTTTATTAACTGTAACTTCAATATCATCACAATATCCAGCCAAAGCCTCATCAATAGCATTATCAACAATTTCCCAAACTAAATGATGAAGTCCCCTACTACTAGTAGAACCTATATACATACCAGGTCTTTTTCTAACAGCTTCTAATCCTTCTAGTACCTGTATATCCGAAGCATCATAATGGTTTTCAGCAGTATTATTCATCTTATATTTCCTCCTTCTTCACTTGTTTTAAACAACCATTTTCTATATAAAATATCCTAGCATTTTTAAGTAAATCATCAGATATCATATTAAGGTCAGTAGTTGTTAATATAACTTGTATATTTCCACTTAAATATTTTATTCTTTTATT
>CAMGAM010000033.1 GCA_946007485.1 uncultured Mycoplasmatota bacterium | reverse complement strand
AAAGTAATATAGAGAACAGTTTTATTGATACTGAAATTAATAACTTCTTTAAATGAAGAATTAGATATAATAAGAGTTTCTCCAGTTGGAGCTTTTATTTTCGTAGACATAAGTCCAAAAGAGATAACTTCTCCTTTAAAACCATTGATTGATACAGTATCTCCAAGTGTATATTGATTATCAAAAAGAATAAATATTCCGGCTAAAAAGTCAGCAACAATATCTTGTAAAGCCAATCCAATAATTACTCCAACTACACCAATGGATGCAATAATTGAAGTAGTATTTACTCCATAAATATTAAGAATTGATAATATTACAAAAATACATATTAAGTATTTGAATATATTTTTTATTAAAGAGATAATAGTCATCTTTTTCTTATTAACATACTTATTTTTACTTATTTTTCCAATTATTACTTTAATTATACCATAAATAATAACTTCTAAGATACTATTTAATAGATAGATATATTTATAATTACATTTTAGATAATCATTTTCTATTATTAAATAATTATCATTTAATAACTCTTTAATAATTTCTTTATTTAATAAATCATCTTGATATTTTTGATTGAACTTAGTAATAGATACTCCATCAATTAAACGTAATCCTAATATAAGATCATTTTCTTTATTTGTAAAAATATCTTCATAGTTATCTTCTTCTTGATAATTACCTAATAGATATTTAGTTAAATTCTTAGTATTAGTTAAACGATGATTAGATAAATAACTAACAGCTGATAAGCCAAAGCCATAATATTCACCATTTAACCAATAATTTTTATTATGAATACTTTGATATCCTTCTTTAGCATAATTACTTATTTCATAATGAAGATAACCATTTTTTACAAGAGTGTCATTAATGTAATCAAACATTTCTTTATCAATATCTTCTTCTATATATGACTTATTATCTATAGATAATTTAGTATGTTCTTCAATTATCAGTGAATAACATGATACATGAGGAATATCTAACATTAAAAATTTACTAATATCAGTTTTTACTTTTTCTAAATCATCAGTAATTCCATATATTAAGTCAATATTAATATTATAAAAATATTTTTTTGCAAGATAAATATTATCAAATACTAAATCTTCATCATGACCTCTTCCTAATAATTTAATATTATCTTTATCAAAAGATTGTACTCCAATACTTAATCTATTAATACCATAACTTTTAAAGATATTTAATTTATTAATATCAATATCTTCAATATTACATTCAATTGTATATTCATAATTATCACTTAGATTAAAAATAGTTAAAATACTTAGAAGATAATCTAGTTCTTCATAATTAATACAACTTGGAGTACAACCACCAATATAGATCGAATTAACTAACTCATTATGGTATCTTTCTTTTATTTCTTTAGCTAATTGTTCTAAGTAATTATTTATATATTTTTGATTATAATGTATTTTGCAAAAATCACAGTAAGTACAAATACTTTTACAAAATGGAATATGAATATATACTCCCAACATAATTACCACTCGATTTCTTTTAAGTTATTTTTTTATAATTTGCCAATATCCTTTTTTATCAGAACCAATCCTTTTTATAATTTCTTCATTTTTCAAAACATCAATATTTCTTTTGATAGTTCTTAATGGTATCCCACTAATCTCATATATTTTATTTTGAGTAATTTGTGGATTATCTTTAATAATTTTTAATATTTGTTCTTGTGTTTTGGTTAATTTTACAGTGCCATTTACAGTGCCATTTACAGTGCCACTGTTATCAATCATTAAAGTTTAATTTGGTTGAGGAATCTTAATCTCTCTTACCACTTGATTTCTTTTAAATTATTTTGTTTTAAAAATTCATTAGTTTTAGAGAATGGTCTACTACCAAAGAAGCCATAATTAACTGAGAATGGGCTTGGATGAGATGATGAGATAATTAAATGTTTAGGATTAGTAATATATTTAGCTTTGCTTTTAGCAAAATTACCCCATAAGATAAAGACAACTGGACTGTCTTTTTCATTTAATTTAATAATTATTTCATCAGTAAATTGTTCCCATCCAATAAATTTATGACTAGCTGGTTTATCTTTTTCAACAGTTAAAACACTATTAAGAAGTAAAACTCCTTGCCTAGCCCAATCAGATAAATCGGTATCAGTTCTAGTGATACCTAAATCATTATATAATTCTTTATAAATATTATTTAGTGATGGAGGCATTTTTATACCTCTATTTACTGAGAAGCATAAGCCATTAGCTTCTCCTATTCCATGATATGGATCTTGTCCTAGAATAACTACTTTAGTAGCCTTATAAGGAGTTAGTCTTAGAGCATAAAAAACTTTATCAGCAGGTGGAAAGATTACTTTATGACTATATTCATATCTAACCGTATCTTTTATTTTATTAAAATAATCTAACTCATAAATATCTTTTAAAATATTATCCCAATCGTTGCCTATCATATTTATCGACTCCTTAAATTTAATATTCTTTAGGACAACTACCAGTAGGGTTATTAGCTATAACGGTAATATTCCCATTATTATTAGTTATCTTTATTTGACAAGTAGTAATATCTTCATCATTTTTAGGATTAACAATTTTTTGACTAGATGATGAATCTGGATCATTACTCTTTAAATATCCATACATAACTAAATCACCAAGAGTAGTGATGGAATCACTACTACAAGTGATACCCATATCATTGGTATATTCATTATATTTACATTCTTGATAATAAGTCTCAGCTGCATCTTTAATATTATTTATTAATAATTCATAATTCTTTTCTTTAGCATTATTAATAATAGCAGATATGGAATATGTACTTATCCCCATAACTAAAGCCAAAATAACAATCGTAGCAATCAATTCAACAAGTGTAAACCCTAAATTATTCTTAATTATTACATTTCTTTTATTCATAAACATATTCCTCTCTATATTAATCTATATCAACAGCCAAGTCGAAGCCCTGCAGACCTTGACCTATCAGTCTTCGGCACAACTGTGACTCATTACTGCCATAACGAATTCATCCAATAATTTCATATGGATCATCACTTGCCCCAGTCCCCTGCAATTTGATATCAGATTTCAGATACGCGACGGGGCAAACCCCATTGATATTGTAAGCGCTGTAGAGGTTTACATAACCCGTATTGATGGCAACAAACACACGAATCGCATTACTAGAATCAGCGGAAACTGTCCATTGAGATGTACCTGATTTATATAACCATGAACTACTTGGCGTTCCACTATTGCAATTATAGGTATCCGTATAACAGGTATCATCTACTCCATTAGCAAATGTATAGACATAATCTGATGGATATATTAATCCAACTAACCCTGTCCAACTTGTCGATCTTTCACTACTATACACTGTTGTTCCTCTTTCCCAAGTATATATTTCTTCTACAGTTCCATAATGTGTTGTTGAATCATATGTTCTTCCACCTAAATAATAAGTTGCTTCACTTATTTGTGATAAAGCCGTACTATTTAAACCCCAAGTATTACTCCTACAACTGTATGAGGTAGCTCCACTTGATATACTTGCTGGTTTACAACCTAACTGATAGATTATATTACTATTTCCATCATATATATATGTACCATCTTCCGTATATCCATCCTTTAATGTATAACTTGTCGGATTTAACATGTACATTAACTGTGAATCTGTCCAATCATTTGATCCACTACTTGAAGTTGATGATCCTACTCCTGTTCTTTTATAATCCCAATACATATTACCTAAAGATTCATCTCTAATAATCTTAATTCTTCCATCAAAGACTCCAATTATTCGCCATACTTCATCATTAAAGGTTATATAGTTATTTGGACTACTTCCAATATATCGGTAATCAGTCGTTGCTTCCACTTGTTCAGTCGCATCATGAGCAAATGTCCACATTTCTCCCTTTTGACTATCGGTAGCATCGGCATATGTTAAAGTACTTGGATTGGCATTTTTGATAAGCATATCAGCACCGGTTTCAACAATCTCATATGGTTCACCACTTGTCCCATCCCCCTGCAATTTGATATCGGATCGAAGATACACGACGGGACGCACCCCATCGCTATTATACGCATTGCTGCCGTTGACATTACCAGTAGCGCTCACATAGAACACGCCTCTCGCATTACTAGAATGAGGGGAAACTGTCCATTGAACTGTATCTGATTTATATAACCATGAACTACTTGGTGTTCCACTATTACAATTAGAGGTATCCGTATAGCACTTATCATCTACTCCATTAGCAAATGCATAAGCATAATCTGATGGATACATTAATCCAACTAAACCACTCCAACTAGTTGGTCTTCCACTATATACCGTTGTTCCTCTTTCAAAAGCATAATATGTTTCTGCACTATGTCCTGAATAACTTGATGAACCCCCTAAATAGTATGTTGCTTCACTTATTTGTGATAAGGCTGTAATATTTAAACTCCAGGTATTACTGGTACAACTATATAAGGTTGCACCACTGGCAATACTTGCTGGTTTACATCCTAACTGATAAATTATATTACTACTTCCATCATATATCTTACCATCAGTTAGACTATAGCCTGTTTTTAAAGTATAACTTGTCGGATTTAACATATACATTAACTGCGAATCTGTCCAATCATTTGAACCATACTTACTTGTTGATGAGCCTACTCCTGATTTTTTATAATCCCAACGCATATTACCTAAAGAGTCATTTCTAATAATCTTAATTCTTCCATCGAAAACGCCAATTATTCGCCATACTTCATCATTAAAGGTTATATAGTTATTTGGACTACTTCCGATATATCGATAATCAGTCGTTGCACTAGTTTGTGTTGTGGCATCATGAGCAAATGTCCACATCTCTCCTTTTTGACTATCGGTGGCATCCGCATATGTTAAAGTACTTGGATTTGCTTTTGATATTAGATCAGTAGTGGTGATGATTAGTGCTTCTTCAATAGTAGCTCTTAATTCACCATTAAATGATTTACCTTGAATATTAGTTTGATTTTCATCACTACTTAATAACCAAATATATACTTTGTATTTGTATGTTGTTGATTCAGGAAGTCTTTCTTCCATGATATATAATTCAGTATCGGTAGAGGCAGTAGAAAAGTCTCCAGATAGGTATTCTGTGTAGGTGGAGCCATTATCGGTACTTTTAGTAATAGTATATTTAAAGTTAGTATTTACTAATTCTGGATCTATATTATTAATTTTATAGAATAGTTTTATTACTTTAGCAGTAGTACTATTATTCGTAGCAGTAACTTCTGTATATTCTTCATTTTCATAGGTTAATACTGGGGTAATAGTGCTATTTATTTGATATGGTTTTAAGATTACTTGAGCACTATTAATATCACCTACAGTTAAAACTAAAGCTGTATCATTACTTTTCCATGATAACCAAGCAAAAGTACCTGCTATAGTTATTAAAAGAATAGTAATAATAACTATAATGATATGTTTTTTAGTTATATTTATAGTTTCTTTAATTTCTTTATTATCAATACTTTTTGATGGCATATAGATCATCTCCTACTAGGTTTATTATATATATTAAGTATAACAAAAAAAAGTACCTTTTACAATACTTTTAGTGTGTTTTTTACAAAGCAGGACCACCAATAAAGGGTATACTACTACTTGAGGTATTATTACTAATATTGACTTGAAAATATAAAAGACATAAGACACCTACTAAAAAGAAAATACTACCTAGAAGTTTTATTTCAAATAAAGATTTATTTTGATCATAGATATTTACTTTACTATTAGCTTTATAATTTCTAATGAAGAAATATAAATAAATAAAGACACTTATAAAGACTACTAAAGTGTATAATTTATTAGCAGTTTGTTCATATGAAGAATTATCGGTGATAATAAATTTCTTTTGATAATTATCAGCAATAATATCTAAGATAGATAGTGTAATAAAGGCTACCCAGATATAATCTTCAAATCTTAATCTTTTTAATTCATTTATTTTCTCATCATTCATATTAAATTATATTAAAGATAAAGAAAAAAAGTATGAAATATTAGTTAAATATTCCATACAGATTATTTTTCATTATATAGATTATCGACGGCTTTAGCATTTAATTCTAAGTTAGCAATAATACCCTTTTTATAAGCATAGTAAGCAGCCGCTCCAATCATAGCTGCATTATCGGTACAATATGCCATACGAGGATAACTAAAGTTAATATTATTTTTTTCACATTCTTTAGTTAAACATTCTCTTAGATAGCTATTAGCAGCTACTCCACCAGCTAGGACAAGATTATTTACATTGTATTCTTTTAAGGCTTTCATAGTTTTTTTAGTTATTACTTCAATACATCTATTTTGAAATGAAGTACACATATTAGCAACATTTATATCATTACCACGTTGCTTTTCATTATGAACGAGATTGACAACGGCTGATTTGATACCACTAAAGCTAAAGTTATAGGTATCATCATCTAAAGGATATGGAAGATTATAGGTATCACTACCCTCTTTAGCTAATTTGTCAACGATAGGTCCACCGGGATAGTCAAGACCACATATTTTAGCTACTTTATCATATGCTTCACCAATAGCATCATCTAGGGTACCACCGATCTTTTTAAAAGAATAATCTTCTTTCATATAGACTAGATCAGTATGTCCACCTGATACGACTAATGCTATTAGTGGGAAGGTTAATCTTTTTTCTAAGTTATTAGCATAGATATGACCAGCAATATGATGAACTGGAATTAATGGTTTATCTAGAACAAGAGAGATTGTTTTAGCACACTGAAGTCCTATCAAAAGAGAACCTATCAATCCTGGGCCATAAGTAACACCAATAAGGTCAATATCAGATAAATTCATTTTACTTCTTTCTAATAATTCTGCTAAAACAATTGTAATATTTTCAATATGACTACGACTTGCTACTTCAGGAACAACTCCACCAAATTCTTTATGAATATCTATTTGAGTATTAGTGACGGTACATATTTCTTCGGTACCATTTTTGATAATACTCATACTTGTTTCATCACAAGAAGATTCAATTGCTAAACAATATATATCTTTCATTTACATCACCTGCTTTTCCATAAGAATACCATCTTCATCTCCATAATAATATTTTCTTATAGCTACTTCACGAAAGCCAAATTTTTTATAGAGATTAATAGCATGATAATTACTTACTCTTACTTCTAAAGTTATATTAATAACTCTTAGATTAATGGCTTCATTTACTAAATAAGCCATTAGTTTAGTACCAATGCCTTGATGTCTAACATCCTCATTTACTAAAATATTATCGATTTCAATACGATCATAGATAAGTGAATATTCAAGATAACCTAAGGATTGATTATTTTCAGTATATTCAATTCTTCTTCCGAAAGGATTTACAGAGATAGTATCTACTTCATTAATCATATTTATTCCTTAACTTTCTTATCTTCAATAGCTTGTGGTAATTTTAAGTAATTAGGTACTAATTTATGATAATTTATTTTTTCTTGATTTTGATAATAATTAATTATTTTTAAAATATCTAGAGAAATAATATTTATTTGATTATCTAGGATATTTAATTCATCTACTCCAACAAGATATGGATGATATTTGGTTATTAGTTCGTTAATGGTATCAATATTTGTGAACTGTTCTTCATAAATAGTTTCATACAATTCGTTATAGATACCAATATAATAATGGGTTTTATTAGCAGGAATAATACTCATAATGATACCTTTGTGTTTAGTACTTAGAGCGATAGCTTTTAAGCTAGATACGGGAGTTATATATTTATCGATTAGAAAACCATAGGTCTTAGCTATAGTTACGCCAATTCTTAAGCCAGTAAATGATCCAGGACCATTTACAACATAAATATTATCAACTTCATTAGGTTTAATCTTGGCATCATCTAGAGCTTGTTTTAAGAAACTAGTGGTATAAACTGAATGCATATTGGGAATATCTTTAGTAATAAGTGATAAGATTTCATTATCTTTAACAACAGAAATAGATACATTCTTACAAGATGTATCTATAAATAAACTAATCATAAGATATCCTCACAGGCTCTAATATATTCTTCACCATATGCTTTTAATATTAATACTCTAGTATTCTCATCAATTACTTTAAATTTAATATCTAGTCTTTCTTCAGGAAGATAATCTTTAATAAGATCAGCCCATTCAATTATGGTAACTCCCCCTTTTTCAAAGTATTCTTCAATACCTAGATTTTCAACATTGTTATCAACACGATAAACATCCATGTGATATAATGGTAATTCTCCAGTATATTCTTTTATTATATTAAAGGTACTAGATGTAACTCCATCAATTCCCATAGCGTGTGCAAATGCCTTGGCAAAGATGGTTTTTCCACTACCTAACTCTCCATATAAACAGATAACCATATTAGGAAATTTTTCTGATTCTAAATTTTCAGCTAAAGCTATTGTGTCTTCTTCATTATGCATTGTTATTTTGTATTCTTCCATAAAATTTCATCCTTTCTTCTTACTTATTCATTATATCAAATATTACAGAATAATTACAATAGTTTTTTAATACATTTTGTGATTTTATTTTTAGTTTATTTTAATATCAGTTTTTTATTTATAATTAGTTAATTATTTTAGTATATTTATAATATTCTTTAGAAAAAAACAGTATTTTTTACTGTTTTCCTACTAAATCAACATACTTTTGGTAATATTTATTAATTACTTCTTTATCAAAGGGCATTTCTCTGGTTCTAGCCATATCAATTAAATTACCTAATTCATATTTAAGAATGAAATCAAGACGATTGGAATAGTGCATTTGTTTTTTATGATATTTATATTCCATACGATCTAAAATTTTAAATGAACCATTAGGAAATACTCTTAGATCTAAGTCGTAATCAATATATTTAATTACATAGTTATCAATTAGGGCTGGGGTGGCAATATTACAATAGAAATAAATTCCATAGTCTTTTAATTGTCCAATTACATTGAACCAACGATCTTTGAAGAAAAACATAACTGCTGGTTCTCTAGTTTTCCAAATCTTACCATCAGAATCAATGACGGTAGTTTTGTTATTACCAAAAACCATGTAATCATCAAAAATATCTAATACTACGGCTTCATCCCATCTTCGGTGAAGAGAACCATCATGTTTATAACATTGAATCTGTAATTTATCGCCTACTTTTATACCATCAACATTCACCCTAACTCACCTTCTTCCTAAAACTAAACATATTATACAAGAACGAGAAATAAATTTCAAGGAATTTGAAGTTAAATTTGTCAATTTCAAAGTAGATATATCTTTTTTTGACATTTTATGGTATACTTAGTTCATAATATGGAGGTGGATATGTGAAGAGAATATTAAATCTTTTTAAATGGTTCTTTTTAGGACTATATACGGTTATTACTATTATACCTCGATATTTAATTATAGGTATTATTTGTATTGTTAATCCGAAAAAGGGAGCAGTACTAAAATATAAAGGAAAACCGGTTATTCCTATTGTGATGATGGGACTTACTTTATCAGTTTATTTTATTTGTATCTTTTTTGCTTCAAAATGGTATGTTCAAAGGCTTAAAATTAATTATTTAGCAAATGATATTTTAGCTAGTACAGAAATATTAGAAAGTGAAGAAAAAGAAGTAATAAAAAAGGAAGAATATGTTCCTGCTGATAGTGATAAATATGCTAATATTGGATATATATCAGTTGATTTTAATGAACTAATTGCCAAGAATAATGAGACTGTTGGTTGGATTAAGGTCAATAATACCAATGTTAATTATTCAATAGTACAGCATGATGATAATGAATATTATTTGAAACATGATTTTTATAAAAATTATAATATTAATGGTTGGGTATATGCGGATTATCGAGATGATTTTGAATATTTTGGAAATAATACAATAATATATGCACATAATATGACTGATAGATCAATGTTTGGTTCACTGGCCTGGTGTTTGAAAGAATCTTGGTATAAGAATGAAGATAATTATTATATCAAGATGTCTACTCCAAAGGTAAATATAGTATGGAAAATATTTTCAATATATACGATTAAACCAGAAGTATATTACTTAAAAACTTATTTTGAAACAGATGAAGAACATACTATTTTTATAGATAATATTAAAAGTAGAAGCATATATAATTTTAATGAAGAAGTAACTAAAGATGATAAGATTTTAACTTTGTCTACTTGTACTGATGATGGAACAAAAAGAATTGTTATTCATTCAAAGATGATTAAATTGGAATATAGATAAAAAATAAGCAAAGATTGGAACTTGCTTATTTTTTTGGAGTGTCTTGTTTAATTAATTTTTTGGGTTTTGTTAAATAATCGTCGCTATGGCTCTTAGTTTCAGTTGATTCAAGGTTATCTGAATAAGTATATTTATATGGTAAATCGTTTTCTTTAGTATTTGAAGATGGTTCAATAGTAGGAATCTCTTGATTTAAATTGTTAGATAGTTCAGATACTTTTTGATTGTTAGTTAAATATTTACCAAGAGTGATACTTTCTGATAAGATAGTACTAGCAATACTTAGGTTAAGAATTATGCTTGGATAATTAATGTAAAGTGAAGCATATCCTAGTATTAAACTTATCGATAAGAGCCAGGTTTTAACTTTACCAGCAAAATTAGTTTTCACTTCATATCCTTGATGATATTTGATAATGTTCGTCATACCAATTAAAAATTCAAGAATTAGAGATGGAGTTATGATGGGTAGATTTACTAATAATGGTAAAGATAAGCCAAAGAACATTATTTTATCACATAAGGCATCTAGTTTAGAACCAAAGTCTGATGTAAGATTATATTTTCTAGCAATCTTGCCATCAAAGAAATCAGTTATAAAAACTAGAAAACATGTGATTAAGACAGCTTTGATATTACCTATAAAATAGAAAATATTGATCGGAATGATACCAATAGCACGAGATGCAGTTAAAAGATTGGGTATTTGTTTGTAGATAGTTTTAGGATTTTTTAAATCATTGATGCATTTTGTAAATTCTTCTTTATAATTCATAGTTTTCCCCCTTTAAATATAGTAATTAAAAATATGTAA
>CAMGAM010000032.1 GCA_946007485.1 uncultured Mycoplasmatota bacterium | reverse complement strand
AATTATTCTAAATAATCTATTTTAAATAAATAATTATATATAAAAAGAAAATAGATACTATCTCATCACTACTTTAAATATCTATTTTATTATTCATAAATTTCCTTATTACTCTTAATTCTATTAAGTCTATTAATTGATACTTTAACACTTTGATACTCAGCATTAATTGTTCCTAATACCTCAAAATTAGTAATTATCTTTCCATAATATGAATATATAAGTAAAACCGTTCCAATTTCCATTCTTCCCATACTTACTAAATATATTGCATAAATAATTACTCCATAACGACAAAGTTCTAAAAACCCAAGTACTAAATAAATCATTCCATTGACAAACAAATTAAACTTAGCATTAGATTCTAAATATCTAATTGTACTACTTATAAAACTATTATCTTTAATTCTCTTCTTTCCTTTTAATATATAATATATATTATGAATATTAATTGTCTTATAATCTAAATTATCTTTTCTATTCTTATTCTCTATCTCTATTTTCGATCCAAAATAAATAATTATAATTAACATAAATATAGAAATAATTAATGTCACTAAAAAAATATAAAAATCTATCGATAAAAAATACATATAAATAATTAAAAATTCAATTATCTGAATCACTCTTGTTACAGCATTTCCAATAAATGTTCCAATAATATCAATATCATTATTTATAATATTCGTATATTCTCCTAAAGTTATATCATTAACATTAGCTTCTGTTACTAAATTAGTATATTCTAAATATAATTTATTGTAATAATTGTACCAAGCCCTCTGATTAAAATAACTCCATAAATAATATAAAAGTGATAAAATAAGCGTTATAATAACTAACTTAAAAGCTATATTATATTCCAAACTAGTCGCATGATTAATACTATTTGTCCAATATACTGGTATTACTAATAACAATCCCTGTAAAATAACTGAAGTAATAATCTTTCTAATTAGTTCTTTCTTAGTCCTTTTAAGTATTGTCACTATATCCATTTTATCACCCTATAATAATAGTTATTCTATCTCGATATAGTCTCCATTATTAAGTCCATATAGTAAAGCATCACTCTTATCTATATGTAATTCTAATTTAAAATTATCTCCCATCTTAATATGAACATCATCCATTATCTTTCCATTAGCATTAACTTTAACTATATCTCTATTATTATGTCCAATATTATCTAATTTATTACAATGAATATGTCTATTAGCTCTAATACAACAATTCTCTTTATATATTTTGCCATTAGGTCCCGAAATCCAAACACTCTCACTATTTTCTAAATCTCCTGAATCTCTTATAGGTGGATCTATTCCTAAAACCATGGCATCATCTTGTGATATTTCTACTTGAGTATAATCTCTAAGTGGTCCAAGCACTCTAACATAAGGAAATTCTCCCTTTGAAGTACTAACTTTAACCACTTCTTCGCAAGCATATTCACCTACTTGTGATAAATCATTTCTTTTCTTAAACTCATAGTCAGTTCCAAATAACATATCTGCATCCTTTTTACACAAATGAATATGTCTATTAGATACCCCTACTCTTATCTTCATTTTATCATCTTCTTTCTATTTCATTTTATCACAAAGCTAAACCAAAGTAAATTGGAATATTTATTTATCTATTTAATATATTATAAAGAAAGGATGATTATATGAATGGAAGTTATTATAATAATGCATTTCCAAGCGGAGTAAGTAATAATACATTTCCCGGCACTGGTCTAAGCAATAACACTGTTCCTAATCAACAGTCTGTTCCATCTTATCAAGATCAATTTGGCAGCATACAAGATGAACAATCTTATATTGAAAATATACTAAGATTAAACCGTGGCAAAAAAGCGAAATTACATGTCACTGTCCCTGGATCTATCGAATGGCAAGATCGTGTCTTTGATGGTATTATTGAACAAGCCGGAAAAGACCATGTTATCGTATCCAATCCCCAAACAGGTGAATGGTACCTAATTTTAATTATTTATCTAGATTTTGTTACATTTGAAGAGCCTATTAACTATAATAAACAATTTTATCAATAATATAACTAAAATTATCTATTAAATATCACTATCTAATATATTTACACATCAAACATTTATAAAGAATAAATTAATAAATACTTGCCTTAATAAAATAATACATGCTATAATTAATCTAGGTGATAAAATATGAATACATTTTTAATTGTTTTATTTATAGTTATAACTATATTAATACTAGGAGCTATCTACTATATGTATCTATACAACAAAATTAATGAAACAATCATTAGAATCGACGAAGCTGAAACTAGAATTGATAATAATCTTCGTGATAAATTTGATTTATTAAATAGATGTGTTTCCTTAATTAAAAATATTATTGAATTAGATGAAAATGCTTTCAAAGACATTATTAAATTAAGAGCCAGAAAAATCAGTAATTTTGATTTAGATCGTACTTTAGTATCATCTTATAATGAATTTTTATCTATTTATGAAGCTAATAAAAAATTACGAGAAAATGATGAAATATACAAAGCTGCTAAACAATTAGAATTAATTGATGAAGAATTAGTAACTCTAAGAAATTACTATAATGCTAATATTACAGAATATAACAAATCAATCAAAAAGTTTCCTACTAATATTGTAGCAGAAATCAAAAAATATAAAGAAAGACCATTTTATGATTTAAAAGATCGCACTGATGATGATTATGAAGATTTTAAATTATAGGTCTTCTTTTTTTCTACATTTTATATTATAATTAATCTAGGTGATCTTTTGAAAAAAATATTTATTTTATTACTTATTCCAATTATCATTACTGGATGTACTAAAAAAGAAAATACTCCAATCAATTTAGATAAAAAAATGGATATCTCAGTCTCTACATATCAAGATGATAATCCTATAACAGTTGGTTTATATGAAGATGAATATTTAATCAAAGAGTATCAAACTAATCTTACTAATATGAAAGATATAACTGTCTTTAATATCTATTATACTAATCAAGAAATCTTAGAAAATAATTATATCAAATATAACTGGAATAAATACTATAATACTTATGAAGAAGATATCTCTAATTATAAAATCGGTTTTATTATTTCATTTGAAGCTGATGGACAATCTTACTATGAACAAATTCTAGATCCTGATTGTGAATTTATTTTTGCCCCATATTTATATATATATCTATATGATGATATTCATCAACCAGATGGTTCTTGGTACTCCCATATATTACCTAACGAAGTAACTGATGAAACTATTTTCTCATCAATTAAACTATTTATGGCTGACAAAGCATCTTCCATCTCTTCACCAATAACATTAACCGTGTTTACTTATGATGAAGATGATTTTGATAAAGATAATAATTATATTGGTAAAAGTAAATATACAATTACCATTAATACTCAAAATTAAATTTATATATAAAAAGAATAGATATTCTGAAACGAACCCCTTAAAGTAGACATTAATAAAAAAGAGTTAATGGTTGTGATATAATACACCTCCGAAAGGAGGTGTATTTATTATGGCTAAAAAAGGTCAAAAGTTCAGAAAATTTACTAATGAGGAAAGAGAAGAAATAGTTAGTAAATATTTATCCGGAAAGTATAGTTATGAACAAGTTGCCAAAGAATATCAAATAAGTTGGAAAACAGTTGAATCGATGGTTAGAAAGTATAAAAATACTGGAACTACAAGAGCATTACCAAAAGGTCGACCTAAGGAAAAGAGTTTAACAAAAGAAGATTATAAAGAAAGATATGAAATACTAAAAAAATATCAGGCCTTCCTCAAGGCACAACGAGAGAGAAAGTAACTTTTATTAATCTATATAGAGATAACTATAAGTTATATAATATGTGTGCCGTATTAGAAATAAGTCCTAAAACTTATTATAAATATAAAAATAAGGAAGACCCTGATTATTATGATTATCTAATACTTAAAGAAATATTTGATGATTCTAAAGGCACATATGGTTATCGTAAAATTGTGGAAGGCCTAAAAATCAAATATGGGGTTGTAATGAACGGAAAGAAGGTTTTAAGAATAATGAAAAAATATAGTTTAATGCCTGAATATGTAAAAAAGGCAAAAAAGAAAAATAAAAATGAAAGAATTGAAGATAATGTTAAACCAAATTTATTAAATAGAAATTTTACTACCGATGCACCAAATAAAGTATGGGATACTGATGTAACATATCTTATATTTAAAGGAACTAAAGCATATTTATCAACAATAATTGATTTATATGATAGAAAAGTTGTTGCATATAAAGTATCGAAACGTAATGATAATAAAATTGTTATAGATACTTTAAATGAGGCAATATCCAAAAGAAAAGATGTATATGGATTAATCTTGCATAGTGACCAAGGATTCCAATATACATCATATGAATACAAAGCAATTTGTGAATCTAACGGTATTACTATTTCTATGGCGAGAAAAGGTACACCAATAGATGATTCACCAATTGAGAGTTGGCACTCTCTCCTTAAAAAGGAAACTTTGTATAACAATAATATCACATCTTTAGAAGAATATATACAATTAGTTGAAGAATGGATAGAATTTTATAATACAACTAGAATAAAAGGTAAAAAAGTTAATAAGAAGAAAGGATATAAGAAGAATGATAAATAAAGATGAATTACTTTATAAATTAGAAACTGTAATTGAATATCTAAAAAATACTGGTGGATATGAATACAAAATATATAATCATTTATGTCCAGATTATGGACAACCAGATTCAAATATTGTTGAATATGCAGAGGATATTCTATATATGATTAATTTATTAATTGATAACAAATAAAGACAAGCTTTATTTGAATAAATATTATAATTACATAATAAAAATCAAGGGTCTAGATGAACTCACTTTTGTTCGCCCTTGATTTTTTTCTAATTAACTTCTTTTTTTATTAATGTCTACCGATTGGGGTTCACATCATTTTCTCCCTTCTTTTTTATTTGCTATTAGAAACATAATAACAGTTAATAGTGTACCTATTGTTGGTGAAAAGAGATCTGTCATTGTGCCCTTAATAGCCATTCTGCCAATTAATTCTCCAGTTCTTTGAGTATCTAAATTTAATATTCCATCAACTGAATATTCATACATTTCCCAGATACTTCCAACTGATAAAGCAAAAAGTATGGAAAAAATAATTTTAATTTTTTTATTCAACTTTATATCACAATATCTTTTATCTAGACTTGAAAAAATATCATAACCTACAATAAACATAACAATTCCAAATATAAAATGAACAATCAAATCCCAATTATCCTATAAATCGTAGAAATTTAAAGTAGTACCTAAACATTGAGCTAAAAATATTAATAATGACAATAAAATTCTTGAATATATATTTAAATTTATTTTAAATACTTTTTTTAAAAACCAATTATAGAATGTTAGTATAAAAGTTAATACCAACATACCAATATCTTCGAATTCTAAATTAATTATTTTTACTAAAATTAATATACTATGATTATTCTTAAAATGTTATCTAATAAATTACATACTTTTTTATTCATATTCTTTATAAAAATAATTTCAAATCTCTTTCTAATTTATTTCAATATATTTCTTTTTATTATCTTTTTCTTCTTTTTTAGGAAGATTTAAATATAAAATTCCATTTTCAAATGATGCATATATATCTTCTTCATCAACATTTTCACCTATATTAAAGCTTCTTTTTATTTCTCCTGTAAATCTTTCTTTTCTAATATATTTTTTATCTTCCTCATCAGACGAATTAGAAATACTTACTGAAATACTAAGAATACCTTTATCCATTTCTATTTGAATATCTTCTTTCTTTACTCCTGGTAAATCTATTTGTAATTCATATCCATCCTTTTTTTCTATAATATCTGTATTCATTATTGGAGACTTTTTACAGTCATCCAACAATGAATCTTCTAAAAAATTAAATCTACTTGGTATATACATAATTAATCATCCTTCCTTTATTCTGCTACTTTATCAGTAACAATACTTTCTGTAGTTAAAATCATTTTTGAAACTGATACAGCGTTTTCTAAAGCTGTTCTAGTAACTTTAGCAGGGTCTACAATTCCTACTTCTTTCATATCAACTAATTCTCCAGTTGCAGCATTATATCCAATTCCCACTTTAGATGATGCTACTTTATCAAATATAATAGCAGGCTCATCTCCAGCATTTATTGCAATTTGTTTAAGTGGAGTTTCTAATGCTTTAAGAATAATGTTCCCACCAATTTTTTCAGCATCATCTAGTTTTGAAACCACTTTCCTTACATTTGGAATTATATCTACATATGCAGTTCCTCCACCAGCAACTATTCCTTCTTCTACTGCGGCTTTTGTTGCTGCTAATGCATCTTCAATTCTTAATTTTTTCTCTTTCATTTCTACTTCAGTTGTTGCTCCTACTTTAATGACAGCAACTCCACCTGCAAGTTTAGCAAGTCTTTCTTGTAATTGTAATTTTACATTACTACCAATAGCATCAGATGCAATTTGTCTTTTTATTTCATCAATTCGTGTTTTTATATCTTTTTTATTTCCTAAACCATCGACTATTATTGTAGAGTCTTTATTTGTTTTAATTTGTTTAGCTCTACCTAACATATCTATAGTTATATCTTTTAATTCTTCCTTTAAATCATTTTTAACAACTTTACCACCAGTAAGTATTGCAATATCTTCTAGTAAAGATGCCCTATACTCACCTGTTTCTGGTGCTTTTACAGCAGTTATATCTAATATTCCACTTACATTATTAAGAACTATTGTAGATAATGCCTCACCTTCTATATCATCACAAATTATAAATAATTTTTTGTTTTCTTGCATTGTTTGTTCTACTATAGGTAATATTTCTTTAAAATTAGAAATTTTCTTATCTGTAATTAAAATATATGGATCTTCAACTATAGTTTCTTGTTTTTCTTTATCTTTAATCATGTATGGAGAAACAACACCTTTATTAAATTGCATTCCTTCTACAACTTCTATTTCTGTATTTGAAGTTCTAGATTCCTCTAGTGTTATAACTCCATCAGTAGATACTTTTTCCATTGCATCAGCAATTAATTCTCCAACTTCATCATTGTTAGCTGATATTGATGCAACTCTTGCAATATCTTCTTTTCCTTCAACTTTAGAACTAATTTTTTCTATTTCTTTTATAGATACATCTAAAGTCTTATCCATACCTCTTTTTATTGCCATTGGATCAGCACCTGCTGCAATATTTTTAACTCCTTCTTTTACCATAGATTGAGCTAATACTGTTGCAGTTGTTGTTCCATCACCTGCTACATCATTTGTTTTTATAGAAACTTGTTTAACTAAACTTGCCCCCATATTTTCAAACTTATCATCTAATGTAATTTCTTTTGCAATTGTAACTCCATCATTTGTTATTAATGGTGTTCCACCTTTATCTAATACAACATTTCTTCCTTTAGGTCCTAATGTAACCTTAACTGTATCTGCTAATTTATTGATACCATTTAATAATGAACTTCTTGCTTCTTCTCCAAATTTAATTTCTTTAGCCATACTTACTCACTCTCCTATTCAATTACTGCTAAAATTTGGCTTTGATCTACTATTGTCAAATCTTCACCTTCATATGTTACTTCATTATCTCCAGCATAACTGCTTAAAAATACTTTATCTCCAACTTTTACATTAAATGGAACTGTCTTTCCATTATCTAAAATTCTTCCTGTTCCAAGTGCTACTACTGTCGCAATTCTTGATTTATCTTTAGAATGTTCTCCTAAAATAATTCCTGTTGCAGTTTTTGTTTCTTCTTTTTCTCTTTTTACTACAACTCTTTCGCCTAATGGTTTAATCATTATAATTCCTTCTTTCTTTTTATTTGTTCAATTTTGAACTATTCCTTAAAATTTAAAGCCTTTTTAAAGGCCCATTTTTCAAGTACAATTTATTTATACCACAATAAATTAGCAATGTCAATAGTTGAGTGCTAATTTATTATTTTTTTTAATTTTTATTTTGCTTTAATAAATCGGAACAATTTTTTTGCATTTGTTCTAGCACTTTTTTAAATGTTGCTTTATCTTCTTCAGATATATCTTTTGTTATAACTTTAGTAATTTCTTTTTCTCTTTGTCTTAAATCATTTAAAATATTATCAGCTTTATTATTAATAAATAATCTAATAATTTTCTTATCATACTCATCAGGAATTCTAATTATAATATTTTCTTTTGCTAAAGAATCAATGGATTTAGATATATGAGATTTAGTTGTCATTAAGTCATCAATTATTTCTCTAGCACTATTTTTCTTTTCATGTTTGTCGAGATAAAGAAGAAACATAATTTCATTCATAGTTAAACCATATTTTTTTCTTAAATAATCATATGAATTATCATAAATTTTCTTAATTAATAGTGCTTGTGCTGGTATTTCCATAATCATTCCTCCCAATACCATTATACCCTAAAATCGAAATTTTGAAAATTTTTTTCAAGAAATACATTACAATATTTTTTTTCAAGTCAAATTTTATAAAATAATAGACCAACGCTTAAGTTGATCTATTCATCGACTCGTGGAACTTTGGAAACATCTATTACATAATTTGGAATTAATTCTTCCATCCACATAAATATATAAACTACATCTATCGGATTATTAAAGTCATATTCTTTTAATGAATTAATATTAACTTTAAGTATAGAAGATATTTCTTCTAGTCTTTTTAATTTTGGATTTCTATCTCCTTTCTCATATCTGGTCATAGTCCTTCTTTTACATTCTCCAGTTAGTCCTAATATGTCCGACACTTCATCTTGACTCATAGTTCTAAATTGTCTTGCAAAAGCAATTCTAGATCCTTGTGATAAATCATTTAATCTAGGTTTGGTATATAATAATCGCATTTCTTACACCTCCATTTTCTTGTCGCAAAACAGTCCTTAAAACATAAAAAAGACTAAGATTTGAGACATAATCGTCATCTTAGTCTTTAATTTATTCTAATTTTGTTTACCGAGATATAAGGGAATCTCCAGCATTTACCTAATTACTTAATTAGTTTTGCTTCCCAGCTTTGATTGCAGCTTGTGCAGCTGCTAATCTTGCAATTGGAACTCTATAAGGTGAACAAGATACATAATCAAGGCCTACTTTATGGCAAAATTCTATTGAACTAGGTTCTCCACCATGCTCTCCACATATTCCTAAATGTAAATCAGGTCTTGTCTTTCTACCTAATTCGACTGCCATTTTAACAAGTTTTCCTACTCCATTTTGATCTAATCTAGCAAACGGATCTGATTCATATATCTTATTTTGATAATAAGCATCTAAGAATTTACCAGCATCATCTCTAGAAAAACCGAATGTCATCTGTGTTAAATCATTTGTTCCAAATGAGAAGAATTCAGCTTCAGTAGCAATTTCATCAGCTAAAAGTGCTGCTCTAGGTATTTCAATCATTGTACCAATATGATATTGAATATTAGATTTCTTTTCTTTCTTAACTTGTTCTGCTACTTCAATAACAACATCCTTAACGAATTTAAGTTCTTTCTTTTCTCCAACTAAAGGTATCATTATCTCAGGAACAATATCTATTCCTTCTTCTTCTTTTACTTCAATTGCTGCTTCCATTAATGCTCTAGTTTGCATTTTAGCAATTTCTGGATAAGTTACTGCCAAACGGCATCCTCTATGTCCCATCCTTGGATTGTATTCATGTATGTCCTCATTCATATTGTTTAGAGGTGAAACTGTAACATTCATATCTTTTGCCAAAGCTATTATATCTTCTTCTAAAGTAGGTAAAAATTCATGAAGTGGTGGATCTAAATATCTAACAGTCATTGGTCTACCATTTAACTCTTTATACATTGCTTTAAAATCACCTTTTTGGAAAGGTATTAACTCATTAAGAGCTGCTTCTCTAGCTTCAACTGTCTCTGATAAAATCATCTTTCTAATTTTAGGAATTCTATCTGCTTCAAAGAACATATGCTCCGTTCTACAAAGTCCTATTCCTTCAGCTCCAAGCTCAATAGCTTTTTTTGTATCTCTTGGATTATCAGCATTAGTTCTAATTTGTAATCTTCTAAATTGATCAGCCCATGCCATAATTCTTCCAAAATTGCCTGCTACTGTAGCATCTACTGTTTTAAGATCTCCTTTATATATTTTACCAGTAGATCCATCTAAAGAAATATAATCTCCTTCAGTAAATGTATATCCTCCAAGACTAAACTTCTTATTAGCTTCATCAATCACTATCTCTCCACAACCAGAAACACAACAAGTACCCATTCCACGAGCAACTACTGCTGCATGTGAAGTCATTCCTCCACGAACAGTAAGCACTCCTTGGCTAGCAGCCATTCCTTCAATATCTTCTGGAGTTGTTTCAAGTCTAACAAGAATAACTCTCTCTCCTAAACCACCTTTACCATGTTTCTTAGCCTCTTCAGCTGTAAAATATACTTTTCCAGCAGCAGCTCCAGGTGATGCTGGTAATGCTTCACCAATAACTTCACCATTCTTAAGTTCTTCACTATCAAACATTGGATGAAGTAATTGATCTAAACTTTTAGCATCTATTCTGCTAATAGCTTCTTCTGGAGTAATCATTCCTTCGTCTACTAAATCACAAGCTATATTAATAGCTGCTCTAGCTGTTCTTTTACCACTTCTTGTCTGCAAGAAATATAATTTACCTTCTTGAATAGTAAATTCCATATCTTGCATATCTTTATAGTGATTCTCTAACTTCGTAGCAATCTCCATAAATTCTTTATAACATTCAGGTAAATCTTCCTCTAATTTTGCTATAGGTTGTGGTGTTCTAATACCGGCAACAACATCCTCTCCTTGAGCATTAATCAAATATTCACCAAATATTCCTTTTTCACCAGTTGCTGGGTTTCTTGTAAATGCTACTCCTGTACCAGAAGTATCTCCCATATTACCAAAAACCATTGCTTGAACATTAACTGCTGTACCCCAATCACCAGGAATATCATTCATTCTTCTATATACAATTGCTCTTGGATTATCCCATGATCTAAATACGGCCTTTACTGCTCCCATAAGTTGTACTTTAGCATCTTGTGGGAACTCTTCACCATTCATATGATCACTATATACTTTTTTAAATCTCTTAACTAATTCTTTAAGATCATCTACTGTAAGTTC
>CAMGAM010000031.1 GCA_946007485.1 uncultured Mycoplasmatota bacterium | reverse complement strand
TCTATATATCATCATCTGTTAATATAACGGGAACTGGTACAATTAGTGATCCATATATTATAGGGTAATAAAAAACTATCCGTTTTTGGATAGTTTTTATATTGTGTCTACGAAAGTGTCATCTAGGCATCTTAAGATGCATACACAGTTTAGATTGATTGTAAAGAATGAGTTGGTTGCTTCATAAGGAAATGAAGATGAAGTATCACCATTAGGTGCTAAAACACGGCATGTAGCACAGCAATCATCCAATTTTTCTAGTCTAAAAACTGTCGATGTAGTAGTTATAGCTGGGTCTTTACTAATTGGCATAGCTAATGGTGTAGATCCACTAGAACATGTATATAGTACGATTGGCCTTGTATTACAGAAAGTAGTACAATTTTGTCCTAAGAAACCTCTATCGCAAGTTTGTAAGCATGTATCATTTTGACAAACACTTTGTTGAAGTAGTAATATTACTTTTAATATATCGGCAATGCAATTTTCACAATTATTTACTTCATTATTGTTGCACATATATAATCCACCCCTTTATTTATATTCATTATAAGATATGTGAAGTTTATTAAAAAATTCATTATTTAAACCTAATTGGAATATATTTTAGTATGAAATTATATTTATCTATTATTGTACTTACAATACTGTCTATTATCTTTAATATATTCAATTATGATCATTTTGTTACTTTGTTATCGATTACTTGGTATATTGCTAGTATACTTATTTTATATTCTTCAATTAAATTTTCTTTTAAGTATAAATTTATTCAACTAAGAATTAGAAAAATAATTGAGGCAATTAAATCTAAGAGTAAAAATGGAATAAGTCCAATATCTAGTTTATGTGTATCTTTAGCTGCTAAAATAGGAGTAGGTTCTTTATCAGGAGTAGCATTATGTTTATATTTTGGAGGATTAGGTTCAATATTTTGGTTATGTATTATTAGTTTATTAGTACCGGTTAATACCTATTTGGAATGTTTACTTGGAATTAAATATCGTGAGAGACATAATGATGGATATGTAGGGGGACCTAGTTATTATATTATTAAGTGTCTTAAGAATAAGAAACTAGGGATACTTTATAGTATTTTAATTATTAT
Organism: uncultured Mycoplasmatota bacterium; assembly: GCA_946007485.1. GTDB lineage: Bacteria > Bacillota_I > Bacilli_A > RF39 > UBA660 > RUG705. The sequence continues at coordinate 10,322 of CAMGAM010000031.1, read as the reverse complement.
TACTTATAGTGGATTTTTTTTATCGATTCAGTCTAATACGATTGTTAATGCACTGGGATATTTCGATATTAATAAGATATATATTGTGGTATTACTTTTTATTAGTACTTTGGTAATAATTATGATGGGAATTAAGGGGATATCTAAGGTTAATAGTATTTTGGTACCGGTAATGCTTTTATTTTATTTAATTTTGGGTGGTTATACATTTGTTAGTAATTATGATAGTTTAGGTAAAATTATTAAGATGGTTATTAAAGAAGCATTTAATCTTAAAAGTATTATTCCTGTATTTTTAATTGGAATGCAAAGGGCGATATTCATTACAGAATCATCGCTTGGTACTAGTGCAATATCTGCAAGTAGTTGTGATAATGAACCAGAGAAGCAGGGAATGTTAGAAGTACTAGGAATACATATTGTAACTTTTTTAGTATGTTTAACGACTTTTTTAATAATTGCAACGACAGATTATTATTTAATTGATTTTGGCGATTTAAATGGAATAGAGATTGTCATGTATGCTTTTAATTATCATTTTGGAAGAACGGGGACATTACTTTTATCAATTATTACTGTGTTGTTTGCTTTTTCGACAATTATTTCTAGTTATTTTTTTGGAGAGAGTAATTTAAAGATTTTTTCTTCAAGAAAGGGAATGAGATTAATATTTAAAATACTATTTATGATAGTAATTGTAGTGTCTTGTTATGTTAGACCAAATATTTTATGGAATTTATGTGATTATTTTATTGCTCTTTTGGCAATAATAAATGTATCTTCAATTATTAAGATTTGTGGAAAATGGAATAAATAATTAAATAGCAAGGTATAATGCCTTGTTTTTAGTTAATAATAAGATTGGTGAAAATAATGAAAGATAAATATGTAGAGTTAGTAGAAAAGCATACTCCTAAAGAAGATATAGTTAAGAATGCGACAGTATCTTTTTTAGCGGGTGGAGTATTGGGGATACTTAGTGAATTATTATTAAGAGGTTATATGATGTGGTTTTCTTTACCTAGAAAAGAAGCAGGAGTAGTAGTTATTTTGACTTTGATTGTAATTGCTTCAATACTTACGGCTTTTGGAGTATTTGATCAGTGTGTATCTAAACTTAAGAGTGCTTTGATTATTCCAATTACAGGATTTGCTCATTCAATGACTTCGGCAGCATTAGAATATCGAAAAGAGGGAATGGTACTTGGAATTGGGGCTAACATATTTAAGTTGGCAGGAACGGTTATTTTATATGGAATAGTATCGGTATATGTTTTTGGGATTATCAGATTAATTGTTATGGGAGGATAGGATGACTAGTAAATTTAATAATGTGTATGTAGCAGATAGATATACGATAGCTGGGGTATATGAAAAAGATGGGCCAATATCTGATTATTTTGATTTGATATATGATAAAGATTTTTATTATGGATGTGATACTTTTGAGAGAGCTGAAGAAAAGATGCTTTCTAATTGTATTTTAAAACTTATTAATAGAGCTAAATTAATAGATAGTGATATTGATTATGTAATATCGGGAGATTTAGAGAATCAAATAGCAGCATCTGACTATGCAATGAGGGATTTTAATATCCCTTTTTTAGGAATTTTTAGTGCTTGTGCAACTTTTGGGGAAGGTTTATTAATTGGGGCTAATATGATTGAAGGAAAGAGGGCTAATAAGATAATTGTTAGTACAAGTAGTCATAATATGGTAGCTGAGAGACAATTTAGAAATCCAACTGAATATGGAGCTCCAAAGAAAAAGACAACTACTTGGACTTCGACAGGAGCAGTAAGTTTACTTTTAAGTAATAAGAAAAGTAAAATTAAGATATGTAGTGCGACTCCTGGAATTGTTCAGGATAAAGGAATTACAGATGTTAATAATATGGGTGGAGTAATGGCGATAGCAGCGGCGGATACGATTAAGAAACATTTTGATGATTTAAAGATAAAGCCAGATTATTATGATTTGATTTTGACTGGTGATTTGGGAATATATGGAAAAGAAATTTTAATAGAATATTTGAAAGATATGGATATTGATATAAGTAAAAATTATGAAGACTGTGGATTAATTTTATATGATAGAAAGAGACAACCTGTATATGCAGGAGCTTCAGGACCGGCAAGTAGTGCTTTAGTACTTTGTGCATATATATTAAAAGAGATGGAAAGGGGAAAATATAAACGAGTATTGATTGTTCCAACGGGGGCAATATTTAGTCCGACGAGAAGTTTTCAAAAAGATAGTATTCCATCAATAGCACATGCTATAGGTTTGGAGGTATCAGAGTAATGGAGACATATGTATATGCATTTTTGTTTTGTGGATTTGTTTGTATGATAAGTCAGTTAATTTTAGATAATACGAAACTTACTCCAGGACATGTTACTAGTTTGTTTGTGGTTGTTGGAGCAATGTTGGATGTTTTTGGAATATATGATAAAATAGTTTTATATTGTGGGGCTGGAGCGATTATTCCAATTACTTCTTTTGGGCATTTATTAATTCATGGAGCCATGGATGTAGCTTCAGAGAACGGTTTTATGGGACTGGCTTTAGGAATATTCGATTTAACTTCAGCGGGAATAAGTGTGGCAGTTGTTAGTGCATTTTTCTTAGCATTATTATTTAAGCCAAGACATTAATGATCGTAAAATATATGTTAAAAAGAAATTAATAGTTTCTTTTTTTCTTTACTTATTATATAATTAAATTGGTGATTAGTAATGAAGAAAAATATGAATGTTATTGGAATGATTATTTTAATATCTTTATTTTTACTCTTTTATTTAGTAGCTAATTTCTTTTTAGGTAGAAAAGAAGAAAATAAGCAAGAAATAGAAAATAATAATATTAGTGAAGTCGTTAATCATAATTTTGATAAAGAGAAGGCAATAGTGACCGGACTTTATAATAATGCTAAAATCTTATATGATGTAGTTAATAATAAATTTAGGGTTAGTCAAGATGATGTAATAGTTATGGGAGATATTACTTATAAGAAGATTACTAATTTTAATGAAGTTATGAATGGTTTATTTACTGATAAGGGAATAGAGAAATATATTAGTGATATGGGAAGTTATTTTGCATATACGGATGATGGCTATTATTTAGCTGGTAATTTAGTTAGTTATCAAACTTATTATTTTAGGGGGGATAGTACTAATATTTATATAATAGATGCTAAAGAAGAGGAAATTAGTGGAATTATATATGAGAGATGGACTAGTAATAATAAAAATACTCTAGCGACGATTAGAGTGGTACGAGAGCAAGATAAATGGCTTATTGATGAAATAAATATTTTAGCAACAGAATAAGGATATATGATATTGTATATTCTTTTTTTGTTTTATTTTTAATGAACTATAGTTAACTATTGAACTTTTTTTTCTTTTATAGTTGATTTTTTAAGGATACTTGATTATAATTAATTTAGGTGGTTTTATGCTAGTTAAAGAAATTATTTACATGATAGTAATACCGTTTTTATTTGTATTAGCAATTACTCCTTTTATTAAGAAAGTAGCTAATCATGTAGGAGCGTTAGATATACCAAATGAAAGAAAAGTACATAAGGTGCCAATTCCTAGATTGGGTGGACTTGGTATATATATGGGATTTTTACTTGGATATATTTTATTTGGAACGATGTCACTTAGAATGAATGCAATACTTATCGGAAGTTTTATTATTATTGTTACAGGGATAGTTGATGATATTAAACCAATACCTGCTAAGGTTAAATTTTTATTTCAAATAATAGCAGCTTCAGTAGTAGCTTTTTATGGAAAGATATTACTTAGTGATTTATCAGCGTTTGGCTTTTATATCGAATTTGGAGTTTTTAGTTATCCAATTACGATTTTATTTATCGTATCAATTATTAATTGTATTAATTTAATAGATGGATTGGATGGATTAGCTGCGGGACTTTCTTCAATATATTTTATAACGATAGGAATTGTTATTGTAGGATGGATGCATACTTTTGATTTGGATGCGGTAATTACATTTGTAATGCTTGGATCAACTTTAGGATTTTTATGCCATAATTTTCATCCAGCTAAGATATTTATGGGTGATTCTGGCAGTATGTTTTTGGGTTACATAATAGCAGTAATTGCTTTACTTGGATTTAAAAATGTGACGCTTACGACTTTGCTTGTTCCAATATGTTTATTAGCTATTCCAATTATGGATACTTTATTTGCAATACTTAGAAGAGTAATTAATAAAAAGCCAATTGGAGAACCTGATAAGCAACATTTGCATCATCAATTATTAAATCTTAATTTATCACATCGAAACACAGTTTTAGTGATATATTTTATCGATATATTGTTTGCATCGGCAATGCTTATTTATATGTTATATGATAGGACGGTTGGAGTTATTATATATGCAATATTATTTATAATAGTATTAGTATTTATACTGAAGACAAATATTATCGTAGAACATAATCATAAAAAGAAAGAATAATTTAAAGGTATCATCTTTGGATGGTACTTTTTCTATAAAGATGTTATAATGTATTTAGGAGATGGAATATAATGGCTAGTATTAAAGTAATGAGTGATCTTTTAGCAAACAAAATAGCAGCTGGAGAAGTAGTAGAGAAAGTTTTGTCAGTGGTTAAGGAACTAGTGGAGAATTCAATTGATGCCAAAAGTGATGAAATAATTGTCGAGTTAAAAGAATCTGGACTTAGAGAAATAAAAGTAATCGATAATGGAATTGGAATGGATAGGGAAGATGCTAAAAATGCTTTTTTAAGACATGCAACAAGTAAATTATATGATGAAGATGATTTATTTAATATTTGTTCTTTAGGATTTAGAGGCGAAGCGTTACCATCGATTGCTTCAGTATCAGAAGTAGAACTTAAGACATGTTATAAAGATAGTGAAGTTGGGACTTATATACATATAAAAGGGGGAGAATTTAAAGAAGTAGAAGATAGTGCTTTTAGAGTAGGAACAAGTATTAAAGTAACTAATTTATTTTATAATACACCGGCTAGGCTTAAGCATTTAGCTAGTACTTATTCTGAACTATCTAATGTAATAGATTATATGAATAAAATAGCTTTATCATATCCGAAGATTAGATTTATACTTAAAAATGATGATAGAGAAATACTTAATACGAATGGATCTGGTAATTTACTTAAGGTTATTAATAGTATTTATGGAATAGATGTTACTAAGAAGATGATAAGTATTAGGGGAAATAATTATGATTATGATATATCTGGATATGTATCTTTGCCTGAAGTTACGAGAGCTAATAAGAATCATATTACGACAATAGTTAATGGAAGAGTAGTTAAGAATAGTACTTTATATAGAGTTATTAATGAAGCATATAGTAATTATAAAGAAGATAGTAGATATCCAATATGTGTAATAATTATCACGTGTGATCCTAGTTTATTAGATGTAAATATTCATCCATCAAAATTGGATATTAAGTTTAGTAATTTTTCAGAATTAAATAATTTGATTAAAGAAGTAATTGATAAGGCACTTCGTGATAAATTACTTATTCCTAGTATCAATATAAGTAAAGTTAGTAATAGTGATAATGTTAAATATGAAAATTTATCACTTGATATTGATAGGTTAAGTAAAGATATAATTAAAGAAGATAATGGTGAATATAAGAGTAAATTAGAAGATTTAGTAAATTATCGAGAAGATAATGAAGAAATACTTTTAGAAGTAGAAAATAATGAGGAAGGTAATAGTGATGTAATAGAAGTGTCTGAAACTGAGAAATTACCTGAACTTTATCCAGTGGGACTTCTTTTAGGAACTTATATTGTCTGTGAAAATGAGAAGGGAATTTATTTAATTGATCAGCATGCGGCTAAAGAGAGAATTAATTATGAGAAGGTTAGTTATGAACTAAGTCATCCGAATGATAATACGATAAGGCCAATTGTTCCAATTGTGGTAGAACTTCCTAAAAATGAATATTTAATTCTTAAGGATAATATGAATATTTTAGATAGTCTTAAAATAGAGATTGAAGAATTTGGGGTATCTTCGGTAAGAGTAATAAGTCATCCTACATGGTTTACACAAGGATATGAAGAAGAAACTTTTAGAAGAATTGTTGAATTAATAATAAACAAAGAGAAAGACTTCTCATTAGCAAAATTTAATGATAATTTAGCGAAGATGGTTAGTTGTAAAATGAGTATTAAGGCTAATACATATATTGATAAACCTTCGATGGAGTCATTAATTAATGATTTAAGAAAATGTAAAAATCCTTATAATTGTCCACATGGTAGACCAGCAATTATTCATTTTTCAATTTATGAACTTGAAAAGATGTTTAAAAGGAGTATTTAAAAAAGATGAAAATAGATGCAATTAATGATAAATTATATAATTTATAAATGCTTTATGAATCTGTTATATGGAAAGATGATAAAGTAAAACTAGATATTATATATGAAAATAATGGAATTAAAATGCTTCTTTATAATGATAAAGAATATATGGATGAGTTAGAAATATATTTTCATAATAAAGAAAGAAATTTATATAAATATATAGTAATAAAACAATTTATTAATGTTTTAGGAAATGTAATGATATATAATGAGAGAAATATTTTTTCTAATATTAGTCATAAGAGTTATGTTAGATTTGTTGTTAATGATCAAGAATTACTATTATTAATGAAAGAAATTATGGAAATTCAAAAAGAAATGGTTATATATAATGATAGTATGGTTATAAGAAAATTATATCGACAAATACCTTATAGATATAGATTAAGAAATCAAGAACTTGAACAAAGTTTAACTAGTAGATATATTTTATCTAAAAGAATATTAAATGGATATATTAAGAATATTAAGAATATTTGACAAAAATAAAAGATTTATGATATATTACTTCTTGAAGAGGTGGATTATTTTGGGGAATGAAACAGATTTAATAAGAAGTTTAGTCTATGCACTAAGGGATGCAGATGGGTTAAAAGAACAATTGAAACTATTTAATGGAAATATTTCAGTATTTGCTAATATTGCTTATGAACTTAAGAGAGCAAATGATTTAAAAGAGATAGAATTAGGAATTACGCATGAAGATAATAAAACTTTATATAGATATGATTATTCACAAGGAAAGGGAAGAAAATAATTCTTCTTTTTCTAGATAAGAAGGTGTGATATGCAAAAAGTAATAGTTATTACTGGACCAACAGGTGTTGGGAAGACAAAGTTATCAATAGAGATAGCTAAAAGGTATAATGGAGAAATAATTAATGGGGATGCAATTCAGATATATAAAGGAATGAATATTGGGTCAGCTAAGATAAATGAAGAAGAGATGGAAGGAATAAAACATCATTTATTTTCAATTAAAGATGTAGTAGAAGATTATTCAATATATAATTATCAAGTAGATTGCCGAAATAAAATTAAAGAGATTCAAGATATGGGTAAGGTAGCAATTATTGTTGGAGGAACTGGACTATATATTAAGAGTGCTTTATACGATTATACTTTAGATAGTGAGAAGAATGATATTGATAATGAGTATAAGGATATATCGACAGAAGAATTGTATAAAAGATTAAAATTATTAGATAAAGATATTCAGATAGATAAATTTAATAGAAGAAGAGTTATTAGGGCATTAAATTATTATTTGGAGAATAATAAATCTATTAAGAGTAATGATAAGGGAAATAATTTATTATATGATACGTTATTTATTGGGCTTACTTGTAATAGAGATGTATTATATAAGAGAATTGATGATAGAGTAGAAATGATGATTAAGAATGGTTTACTTGAGGAAGTTAAATTTTTTTATGATAGGGACATTAGAACTAAGCCATTGCTTAGTGGAATTGGCTATAAGGAATTATATAAATATTTTGATAATGAGATAGATTATGATGAAGCAATTAGACTTATTAAGAGAAATTCTAGAAGGTATGCGAAAAGGCAATATACATTTTTTAATAATCAATTTAAGATTAATTGGTTTATGACTAATTTTGATAATTTTGATGAGACGATTTGTGAAGTATGTAATTATATAGATGAAAAAGAAACGATTAGTTAGTCGTTTCTTTTAGTATGCTTCTTTATAGATTGTTTTATCAAAGTAGTGGGTATTATCATTTAGTTTAGTTAATTCATCATAACTAATTAGAAAGTAGGTGTCGCGATTAGCATTAAATTCACTGATGGGGTCATCCCAAGTAGCATCTAGGTGAACCCAAATACCATTTAGATAAACTAAATTCCAAATATGGGAGTCATTACTTATTTTGTAATTTTCAATATCTAGTTTATTTAAAAAGATAGCAATTGTATCTGAATATCCACTACAGATACCATATCCTTGTATTAGGACACCATAGGCAGTGTTTGATTTGTATGTTTCATCATTAATATTGTTTGTTTTAAGAGTATCATAGGAAGTATTATTAATAATATAGTTGTGAATTTGTCTTATTTTTTCTTCGCTAGTCATATTGTCTTCGATGAGTTCTTTAATCTTGCTATCAACAATATAATTAATTTCAGTAATTTCTTCTTGACTATAAATATGCTCAATAATTAATGAAAATTTACCTTGTTCATTATAAGTGAAGGAAATGGTTTTAAAACTGTTATATGGATGGACAAAGTTATTGATGAGAGATAATTTTTTTTCATCTTTAGCAATTTCGTTTAGATCTTTAATACAATCAGTATATTCTTTAGTACATTCTCCATCGGCGTACTCACTACCGGTATTAATAACATAATAAATATAATTTAATAATTCTTTTTTATTGGAAACATCATCAGTATAGTTTTGGAGATATTCATAATTATTATCTAGATAATAGTCATTAGCTTTAGCAATAATATATTCTTTTTTATAGATATATTCATCAAAGAAATCTCTTACTTTATCAGGATAGAAATTTAATATAGTGAAAAAAATTATTGAGATGATTCATAATACAGAAATAAAATATTTCACTTTTCATCATTTTTTTTGTTAGTTCTTTTTTTAATAATTCCAAATTATCATTCATGATAGTTAAATAGGTTTCGTTAGTATTAGTGACACCGCCATCAATACTGTACATATCATTAATTGTTATTAATTCTAAATTATATTCTTTAATAAGATTGCTGATAGTTTCATTCGATTCAGTATTAGCGGAATATATATATTTAATTTTATGTTCATTAATCAATTTCTTTACAAGAGAAACATCAGATGAAGAAATAGTTTTAATAGGTAAATAAATAGTTTCTCCAATTTTTAAGTTTTCATCAGTTCTATTGTTATAAGTTAAAATATCGCTAGAAGATATATCATATTCTTTGGAAATAGATGATATTGTATCGCCTTCTTTGATAGTTATAGTTCGAATGTCTTCTTCTAAAACAATAACTTCGATATTGTACTTTTCTAGGAATCTAAAGAGACTATTATCAGCAACGATAGTATTATAGTTTGTATCTTTTAATGATTCTTTATAAGTAGCATCTAGTTTTGATAAATCATATTTTAAAGATTCATAATTATTGTTTATTTCTTCAACAAGATAAGGATTTGTGATATATTCATTTAAACTATCTTTAATATTTTTGGCCATCATGAGGTAGTTATATGGATTTAACCATAATTCTTCGATAGAATAATTATATTTCATACCTAGAGCAGTATCAATTAGTTTTAGATCTTTATTCTTATTAATCATTTTTACTGCATAATTACGATCTTGATCGAGACTGTTAAAGATAAATAAATCACTTTTAGAAAATTCATTTATTTTTTTATCAGATAATTCATAGTCTTTAAAATTTACACCACTAGGATAGATACTGTAAATATTGGAGTGATCATTATATAGATATTTGATTAGAAAATTAATTGGATAAGTTGTGGTATAGACATCGATATCTTCCATGACATCACTTTTAAAAAGACTACATCCAGTTAAAAGGAAGATACAAAAGATTAAAACAAATATTTTTTTCATTATATTAATACCTCTTTTCATTATATATTCATTTTATCAAAAATATTATTTTTTGTCTATGTATCTTTTGAATATTTTATGATGTTTTTTAAATGATTATGTGTGTGCTCTGTGAGTATATAATTATTGACTGTTTAGTATTCTATAGAATGATAATCAAATAGCAATCATAAGTTAATTTTTGGTAAGAATATTAAAAATTTTGGTAAAAATATAAGAATAAGTAGTAAAATTAAATAATTATTTGGAAAGATATTTATGAAAGGGAAGATAATGTTTTAAT
>CAMGAM010000030.1 GCA_946007485.1 uncultured Mycoplasmatota bacterium | reverse complement strand
ACTTCAAAATATTTCTTTTGTCTTGGAGACCAAGCTTCAATATCACATGAGCGATATTTTAAATCAGCCAAATCGCCAGAACAACATACCAATTTTCTAACAGGAATATTTAAACTTCTAAATAGTTCAACGGAATAATTCCACATTTTTTCATACCAAGCGTCGCTATCTTCTTTTTTACATAATACAACCATTTCTTGTTTTTCAAATTGATGAATACGATATACACCACGTTCTTCAATTCCATGAGCGCCAACTTCTTTTCTAAAACATGGTGAATATGAAGTCATTGTGATAGGAAGATCACTTTCTTTAATGATTTGATCTTTGAATTTAGCAATCATAGAATGCTCTGATGTTCCTATCATGTATAAGTCTTCTCCTTCAATTTTATACATCATGTTTTCTTTCTCTTGGAAAGACATCACGCCATTGACAGCATCACCATGAATCATGAAAGGTGGAATACAGTATGTAAAATTCTTATCAATCATGAAATCTCTAGCATATGTTAATACAGCTGAATGAAGTCTTGCAATATCCCCCATGAGATAATAGAATCCTGTACCACTTACACGACCTGCTGAATCTTTATCTAGGCCATTAAAAGTAGCCATAATATCTGAATGATATGGAATTTCATAATTAGGAACAAGTGGTTCACCAAATCTAGCCTCTTCAACATTTTCAGAGTCGTCTTTGCCAATTGGAACATCATCAGCAATAATGTTAGGAATTGTCATCATTAATTCTTTGAGTTTAACTGATAATTCATTTTCCTTGGTTTCAATTGATATTAGTCTATCATTAATATTCTTTACTTTTTCCTTTAATGAGTTAGCTTCTTCTAATTTTTTTTCTTTAAATAAAGTTCCAATTTCATCAGATGTTTTATTTCTTTCTTGTCTTAAATTATCTCCTTCAATTTTTAAACTTCTTACTTCTTTATCTAAAGTTAAAATCTCATCAAGAACTGGCAATTTTTCTTCTTGAAATTTTTTCTTTAAATTATCTTCAACTAAATTTCGATTTGTTCTGATTATATTTATATCTATCATGTCGTTCACCTCTATAGAAATTATACACTATAATTGAAGAAAAATCAATAAATTACTAGTTTCTAAAAGAAAACTATATATGCTTAAAACCATATATAGTCTTACTTTAAATTAATATTAATCTTGTACCGGTTTTGATATTAGAATCTTTAATAATTTGGTTCATATCATATATTTCACCACTTGTTTTATTATATATTTGTGGTGAACGATTACTATAATATTTTTGTGATAATTCTGGTATTCCTTTTTTTAGAACAGCTATTAATTCATGAATTCTTCTATCGATTGGTACTAATAATTCATATTTTTTATCTAAAATTGGTGCTTCAATTACCACATATACTCTAAAGTCCATTATATCACCTCATTTATTCTTTAGAATAAAAGTCGAGAACTTTTATTAATTTGGCTATTCCCCTATCAACATTATATCCAAAGTTATTATCTATTTGACTTCTAGTTTCTTTATTATATGTTGATGATTTAATTGTGAATTGATCTGTTATACCTGATCCTATCCAAATGCCATATATTGATTGAACATTATTTCGATAGAAATCATCATATTCAAATGGTTTAATTCTTGATACAGAGTCAGCAATAATTACTTTTACATGTTGGTTAGTTTTGAGATCAAGCAATAATTTTTTTAATTTATTTTGATTATCTGTTGATAACCCATTCTTTAATGTATCAATTCCAAATATCATGAAAACATTCATTTTTCCATTGTTATTATTTGATATTTCTTCAAGTTTATTGATAGAATCTTGATGATTACTTCCAAAATAGTTTTTAAATGTTTGTGGGTCTTTAATACTTTCTAAGGCATCTATCATATAAAAATCTACATTGGGGATATTTTGAATTACTTTACCAAGTGATGGAACAAATTTATCTAGCATAGTGGAATCTTGAGCGGCAACCAAAGAAATTGGATTTTTACTAAAGTTAAAGGTTGATACTTCTAAAGTATCTTTTCTAATTCCAATTGGAACATTTTTAATATCAATAATATATTTTTCAATATTGCTGTATCTAACGTTGGTTGGTAATACTTTAATTGTTTTAGCTTGTGATGTAATACTATTATTTAGTTTAATGCAAATATCTCTAATAAATGGATTTATTTCTTCCCAAATATATGGATAAGCTGTTTGAAATTCAAGTAAATTTCCATTTACTTTTACTAATCCTCTTCCTATATTATCACTAGGCACTAATCCATGTGTAGGTCCAAGAATACTTGAATAATCACTTGGATCATTAAATTGCAAGCAAAGTTGTTTATTAAAGTTTTGAGAAGTTTTTCCACGTACTGCATTTACTCCAGAAGCAGTAATTATAAAGACAATACCATATTTTTCTCCTTCTCTTGATAGGCTAGATATAACATCTATATAATCTTCATAATTTTCACTTAATGATTCATAATTATTTATAATAATTATAATTCTAGGTAAGGTTTCTCCACTATTCTTTATATAAATATTGTAATCACCATTATAGTCAACAAATAATTTTTTTCTTCGTTCTAATTCTCGTTTAACAGTGTTAAATAAATTGGTCATTTTTTCAGATTCATTTATGAAGACAACATCACCAACTTGTGGTGCATTTTTAAATATTCCAAACATTTCGGTTCCAAAATCAATAATATATACATTTATTTCATCTGGACTATGTGTAATTATCAAACTATAAATAATTGATGAAATCATGATATCTTTTCCGCTTACTCCATATATTAATGTGTTTCCTGACTCATTTAAATCTAGAGTTAATAATCCTTGGTTTTGATGTTCAGGATCATCATATTCACCTATGACAGCAGATATTTCCCACTTCTTTGGCGTATATGAATATTTATTTATTAGATTATTGACATATATTTTATCAGGAATTTTATCTAACCATAATTTATTAGCAAACATATTTTTTGATTTTGCAGCATCATAAATATATTTTAAAATATTAGGAAGTTCTTCTCCTTGGGAAACTATTTTTTCACGATCTGTTGTTTCATAACTTTTAACAATATCTCCAATATTATTTATAAACGAAATATTTCTATCAACAGTTTTAACTATTTTTTCTCTAGGTATATATTTTGTTCCGGCATAGGCAGCTTGCCCCATAGCAAAGTAATCATTATATCCTACTTGTAGATAAAATCTACCGGCTTTTTTTAATGCTGCGGCATCAGGACATTTTATAACATCCATACTATCGGCTTTTTCTTGAACCTTTAGACATACTTTAAATTTAGAATTAGACCATATTTGATCATCAACGATACCACTTGGTTTTTGGGTCGCTAGAATTAAGTGAACTCCTAAACTACGCCCAATACGAGCAGTTGAAATTAATTCATCCATAAAATCTGGTTGTTGACTTTTTAATTCAGCAAATTCATCAGATATGATAAACAGATGAGATATTGGTTCGTCGATTAAACCATCTCGATATAATTTTTGATATTTATAAATATCTAAAGTACTTTCATTTAATTTTATTTTTGCTTGATTGAAAAGGCTTTGTCTTCTTTTTAATTCACTTTCTATAGATGACAAACTTCTTTTAATTTCAGCGGCATCTAGATTGGTAATTGTTCCTGCTAAATGTGGAAGTATGATACCCTTTAATTTGTTTTCAAATGCTCCTGTTAATCCACCACCTTTATAGTCTATTAAAACAAATGATACTTCATATGGATTAAAATTTAGGCACATTGATAGGATAAATGTTATTATGAATTCACTTTTACCACTACCAGTCATACCTGCAATTAGTCCGTGTGGACCGTGAAATTTTTCATGTAAATCTAAGTTGAATAATTCACCATCAGTATGTATTCCTATAGGAACACTTAAACTATTAACAGGGTTGTTGTTATTCCACCTTTCTAAAATGTTTAATTGTTCAATTTTTCCTACTTTATACATTTCTAGGAAACCGATAGATGATTTAATTTCATCTAACATTAAAGGAAGTTTGATAGGAATATTAGAAAGTTTTTCACATATTAATGGAAAATCTATTCCTTCGACGTTATCCATAATAAATGTTTGCTGATTGTTTTTGTTCAAGTCATTTTTGATAATTGCTGATTTATCACCAGCGGCAGTTAAGAAATCATTACATTCATTAGGCAAATTGGAAATTCCATCATTGATGATTATTAATCCAAAACCGAGATTTCTATCTTCCTTTAATATTTTGTTAATAATTTCAATATTTTTATTTTTCTTAATGTTATCAACAATAATTAAATAGTATGGTGAAACATCTTTGTAAGTTATATCAGTTTCTTTTCTTCCACCACTATCTTCATTATATTTTCTAGTGGTATATACTTGTTCAAGGTAGAAAGAAATTTTTGACATATCATCATAATTATTAGCATAAAATCTAATATCTCTGGTATTACTCCATGTATGTGGAAGAATTTTTACTCCATTCCAAAATTCTCCAACACTATCATTAATCATAAATACTAGTTTTAAATCATTGTATGAATGATATGTTGCTAATTGAAGTATTAAGCTTTTAATCATAGATTCACGATAATAACTATCACCAATTAATACTAATTTATTTCTTTCAACAAGATTTATAGTTACTGGGGCATTGGGAATATCTTTAGCGGTTGAAACAACGGATTTTAGTTTTTCTTTTAAATTATCTTCAACCATAGTAAACTCTTCAACTGAATAACTTAAATTTAATTTTAATGGTATCATGCCTAATCCTACTCTTACTTGTAGAAAATCTTCACTTTCAATTAATCTTTCCCAGAGATTTCTTTTTCTATTAGTGATAATTGTTTCTAATTCTTTAGGCTCTTTGTAATTTTCAGTTAATATTTGAAATTGGTTAATTCGTAAATTTTCTATATAATTCTTTTTTTCTTTTAAGTAAGCAATATATTTTTTTTGTCTTTCTTCTTCCTTTTTCTTTAGTTTCTTTTTGGTATATTTTTTTGACAATGTTGGCCAAAGAAGAGTTGAACAAAGCATTGCCAATGATACGACCATCGCAGGAATGGCGGTAGTTATTTTTCCATTATTACTTCTTATATTCATAATTGATGATGCAGCACTTACAATTGATGACATTGACATAGTCAACATTGGACCAATGGTATATAGAACTGGGGTTTCATCTGGTTCTACTTTTCCTGGTGGGTTGTCTATTTTAATATTTTCTTCGGTAATTGATGTAACAAATCTAGGGGCTCTAGAATAATAGTCATTTTCATCGTAGATGGTTGCATTATCATCTTCTTCAGTTGGCAATAGAGTTCCAACAAATTGTGGTAATTCTTTGGGAACAATATTAGGACTGTTTATTTGTAATTGATTGCTTATATTGTTAACAATTAAATAATTGTTAATAACAATTATTTTATATCCATAGATAAAAATTATATCGCCATTTTCTAATTTTTTATTATTTACTCTGATATCATTAACATAAATCATACAATTGTTATCATGTGATTTAATAGTAAATGAATTACCATTTTTTATTAAATATGCATGTTCTTGATTGATGTAGGGGTTGTTAATAATAATATTTTGAGTACTACTACTTCCTATTGTGTATGTCTCATCTTGTGATAATTCATATGTAGAATATGTTTGATCATTTTCATCACAAACATAAATTAATGCGGTAGAATAATTAGTTCGGTTCTCATTTATTTTTATTTTGATAAAATTATTAATGGTTAATGATATTTCTGATAATTCTGCTTCTGAAGTTTCAATTTTGCATAAATCATTACTTAAGAGATACCAGTTATTATTCTTTTTCTCAATAGCTATTAAATCTCTTTCATCACCATATTGATCAATATCCTTAATCCAATATTTATTAATATTATCATTAGGAAATGGGTATTTGTATAATTTATCTTTTTTAATGACAACCACTTGCATATATATGCACCTCTATTCTTCTTTTTTTGACTCTTTTGATTTTTTTTCAAACTGATTTCTATTAGTATATAGTTTATTTATAACTTGTTTAGTATTTTGTCTTGTGTCTTCTAAAGAAGCATCGACTTTTTTTAATATAATCATACTATTTGTTCTCATGTTATCTATTTTACGTCTTGATTCTTTACTATTCATATTTTTAGATAATAAATCAAGGCATCTGTTAATACTTTTATTAATTTCAACGAGTGTTTCTTGAGTATTATCTATTTTGTGTAAATTATCTTTTTGTTTACTAATTGCATTATCAATTTGATTAATTATTTGTTTATTTTCTTTATCATTTTTTTCTAAAATTATGTTATCTGCTTTTTTTTCATTCATTGCATTATCTCCTATTATAAATATACTATTAATATTGAAATTAGTCAAATTAATTTTATTTGTTTTAGTTATTTTATTAATGGTTAAACGAAATTGTTATCATGAGATTATAAATCGTTACGAAATTTTTTTAATTCATTAATAAAATTATCATTTTCCTCTGTTTCTGTTAAGTTATATAATTTTTCTTGCTTATTTTTTAAATTCATTAATTCATCAATGCTAATAACTGCTTCTTCTTCGTCAACTATTTTGATACTATCTTTCTTTTTCATTAGTTCTTCATAGCTAATAATGGCATCTTCTTCTTGTTTAAGTTCATATTCCGTACGATTTATGTCATTTAATTCTTTGGCATTGGCTAATTTTTGAGAAACTTCTTCGAGATACTTTTCTTGTCTTGATTCTTTTTTATTATCTGAAAAAGTTTTATTTTGTTTATCATTTGATTGAATTTCATCGTATTTTAACTGTTGATCTGCTATTTTATTATGGGTGATGTTTATGTTGTTAAGTGAATTATCGGCTGTTTTATTATTTATTTCATTAGAGTTATTAATATATTCTTTTGATTTTATTTGGTCATCAGTTGTTTTGCTTTCTAAATTTACATTTTTATTAGAAAATTCGCTTGATTTGTTTATTTCATCTTTAGGAAACGTATCTGTTTTTGGTTTATTAACTTCATCAATTAATGATTTATGAAGTTCTTCTGCTTGAGTTAATTCTTTTTTTATCGGTTTAACAATTCCAATTGGTGAAGTTTGACTTAAGGACATTTCTCTTAAAACATTACGCTGATATGGAGCATTTGGTTGGTCATATTTTGTTGAAATATCATGGTAATCTTTTTCTTGATTACTTACTTCCGTGGCTTTTTTGATATTTGATAATGAAAAAATATCTTGGTTATATTCAATAACATGCTCTTCAGCAACAAAATTGTTATTATTTTGAGTACTTTTTTCCTTGTTAATGGTGATAGTTTCACTCTCTGTTGGTGTTTTTAGTACTTCTTGATTATTGGTTATTTGTTTGGCAATTGGAATTTCAATTTTTTCTAAATTATCATGATTATTTTTTTCAACGAGTTCTTTTAATTTTTTATTTTTATTGGCAATAATTATTGAAAAGATTAATAATAATATAATTACAATTATTATTCCCCAAAAGATGATTAGATTTAGGGTATCTAATTCTTTATAGAAATTTATTAATTCTGTCATTTTATCATCCCCCATAAACATAATTAATTATGCTGGCAACATATATAGCAGCAGTTTCTACCCTTAATACTCTTTTTCCCAAAGAAATTGGTTTAAAGTTGTTATTCATAAGAAAATTTTCTTCTTGAATACTGAAGCCACCTTCTGGTCCAATAACGAAAAGCATTTCTTGGAGTTCTTCTTTTAAATAATCTTTTATTGGCTTGGTTTTGTCATTTAAAGAGCAGATTAGCTTTAGATTGCTATCATAATTAGCTAATTCTTTCAAAGTAAGTACTTTTTCTATTTGTGGAATATTAGTCCTATGTGATTGTTCACTTGCTTCTTTACAAATATTTTGCCATCTTTGATACTTCTTTAATAATTTACTATCATCTAGTTTAACAATGCTTCTTTCAGTTTTTATTGGAATTATTTTATTTACTCCAAGTTCAGTTAATTTTTGAAGAATTAAATCAAATTTTTGTTCTTGAACTAAAGATATAGCTATGGTTAAATTTATATTATTATCTCGATTTTCTTTTTTAGTATCAATAATCGATACGTTTAGTGGTTCGATACTAGCAATTTGGCAAAGGTAGATAGTCTCATCCCATATTGCCTCAATTAGATCACCAATTTTATAACGCATGACATTTTTTATGTGATGAATATCAGAGTCATAAAAAATAAGTTCATTATCTGTAATTGATTTTAAAAAGTATCTTTGCATAACTAGACCACCTTAACTATAACAATTATAACAAAATTAGAAAAAAATTGCACCTATTTGATGCAATTTTTGTATGTTTTAAAATATTTATTATTTTCTAAGTCTGTGTATGATAATTCTTCAAATAATTTTTTTTGTTCTCTAGTTAGTTTTTCTGGAATAATTATTTTGGTAATAACATACATATCTCCTTTGCGTTTTGTATTGACATTTTCAACACCTTTGCCACGTAAACGCATTTTATCACCATTTTGGGTGCCGGCGGGAATAGTTAATTCAACTTTTCCATATAATGTAGGAACATCCTTTTTGGTTCCAAGAACCGCCTCGGTGATGGTTAATGGAAGTTCAATATAGATATCATCGTCTTCTCTTTGATAGAAATCGTGATCACGAACAATAAACTCTATATATAAATCGCCATTAGAACCACCATTAATTCCAGTTCCACCTTTACCAGCAATTCGTAAACGATTTTCAGTATCAATTCCAGCTGGAACGGTAATGGTAATAGTCTTTCGATTAGTTATTTTTCCTTTGCCACGGCATTCATCACAAATATCTTCAAATGTGGTACCACTTCCTTTACAATAAGGACAAGTTGTCTTTGATAAAAAACTTCCAAAAATGGTTCTTTGTTCTTGAGTTATTGTTCCACTTCCGTGGCATTCAGAACATGTTTTAGAATTAAACCCACCTGCTCCATTGCATTTAGGGCAGCTTTCTTCTACATCGATTTTTATATCTTTTTTAGTTCCGTATACAGCTTCTTCAAAATCAATAGTCATACGATGTAAAACATCATTTCCTTTTCTAGGACTGTTAGTTTTTTTTCGACTACTTCTACTTGAAGAGAAACCCATTCCTCCGAAAAGGTCATCAAAGATATCAGACATATTACCAAAATCAAAGCCTTCGAATCCAGAAAAGCCACCACCATTATTATTGAAGGCACTGTGTCCAAACTGATCATATTGTTTTCTTTTTTCTGGATCAGATAAGACAGCATATGCTTCTTGGGCTTCTTTAAATTTTTCAGCTGCATTTTCTTCTTTTGAAACATCTGGATGATATTTCTTAGCTAATTTTCTAAATGCACTTTTGATTTCATCTGCAGAGGCATTTTTATCAACGCCAAGAACTTCATAATAATCTCTTTTATTCATTTTACCTCCTTATTAGCATAAGGAATAAGTCCTAGGTAAACTAGAACTTATTCGCTTATTTTTCTACAAATTCAGCATCTACAACATCATCTTTATCTGATTTTTCTTTAATATCTTCTTTTTCATCAGTTGAATTATCTTCAGTTGATTGGCTTTGCTTAGCAGCTTCTTCATATACTTTAGTGGCTAATTCATTAGCTTTCTTCAAAAGTTCATCTTTTGTCTTTTTAATTTCTTCAAGGTCATCGCCTTCTAAGGCTTTTTTAGTTTTATCCATTAACTTTTCTGCTTCAGATTTATCTTTTTCTGATACTTTATCACCAAGATCTTTTAGAGCTTTTTCGGTCATAAAGATTACTTGTTCAGCTTCATTTTTAGTATCAGCGGCTTCTTTCTTCTTGTTATCTTCTTCTTTATGAGCTTCAGCTTCTTTCATCATCTTATCAATTTCTTCGTCACTTAAGGTGTTGCTAGCAGTAATGGTAATTGATTGTTCTTTATTAGTTCCTAAATCTTTAGCTTTAACATTAACGATTCCGTTGGCATCAATATCGAAAGTTACTTCAATTTGTGGAACACCACGTGGTGCTGGCGGAATATTTGTTAATTGGAAGTTTCCTAAGGTCTTGTTATCGTTAGCCATGCTTCTTTCACCTTGTAATACATGGATATCTACAGCTGGTTGATTATCAGCAGCAGTTGAGAATACTTGGCTCTTGCTGGTAGGAATTGTGGTGTTTCTTGGAATTAGAACAGTCATAACGCCACCTAATGTTTCAATACCTAGTGATAATGGAGTAACATCTAGTAAAACGATGTCATTTACATCACCAGTTAATACACCGCCTTGGATAGCAGCACCCATGGCAACAACTTCATCTGGGTTTACTTCTTTAGAAGGTTCTTTACCTAATTCTTTTTTAACCAATTCTTGAACACAAGGAATTCTAGTTGATCCTCCTACTAATAGGACTTTATCAATATCATTTTTAGTCAATTTAGCATCTTTCATAGCTTTTCTAACTGGTTCTAGCGTTGAGTCAACTAAATCACTAATTAAATCTTCAAATTTTGCTTTTGTTAAATTCATATTTAAATGGATTGGTCCTTCTTCACTTTGAGTAATAAATGGTAATGATATTTCAGTTGAAGACATTCCACTAAGATCTTTTTTAGCTTTTTCAGCGGCGTCTTTTACTCTTTGCATAGCCATTTTATCTTTAGATAAATCAATTCCATTTTCTTTCTTGAATTCTTTTACCATCCAATCCATAATTCTTTCATCAAAGTCATCTCCACCTAGTTTGTTATTTCCACTAGTAGATTTAACTTCGAAAACACCATCGCCAAGTTCAAGGATTGAAACATCAAATGTTCCACCACCTAGGTCATATACTAGAACAGTTTGAGTTTTATCTTGCTTGTCTAGTCCATATGCTAGAGCAGCAGCAGTTGGTTCATTGATAATTCTTTCTACTTCCAATCCAGCAATTTTACCAGCATTTTTAGTAGCTTGACGTTGGGCGTCGTTAAAGTATGCAGGGACTGTTATTACAGCACGAGTTACTTTTTCTCCAAGATATGCTTCAGCAGTCTTTTTCAAATCACTTAAAATCATAGCTGATATTTCTTCTGGAGTGTAATCTTTATCATTCGCATGAACTTTATCACTGGTTCCCATTTTTCTTTTAATAGAAGAAATAGTATCTTTGTTAGTTACCATTTGGTTTTTAGCTTTTTGTCCAACGATTATTTCTCCTTTTTTGAAGGCAACTACTGAAGGTGTAGTACGCATTCCTTCAGGATTAGCAATGACTTTTGCTTCGCCTCCTTCATATACAGATACGCAACTATTTGTTGTACCTAAATCAATTCCTATTATTTTACTCATATTTATCTCTCCTTTTATTTCTTAATATTCAAAACGAATATTAATTAAATTTATATATAATTTTTTTGTTATTCACTAACTATAACCATAGCAGTTCTTAAAA
>CAMGAM010000029.1 GCA_946007485.1 uncultured Mycoplasmatota bacterium | reverse complement strand
CAACATAATCCCCAGAAGGACAAAAATTAGCAAATAATAAATCGACTTCCCCTCTTGAAAAAGCTTGTTTCAAATCGTTTACCGAAGGATATCCTACTAACTTAAAATCAACTGAAGCCATATCTTCAAATCCACTTAAGTAATTTGAAAGTGTTCCCACGAACTCTTTATTTATCATATTCTCATAAGGCATATTAACAACATACCCATATACATAATTTGAAGCATTATAATTCATTCTATCTACTTCACTAATTTCTGTATATTTAAAAAATGTATCAAGAAAATATTTTTTATATTTTTCTTCTTCATAATCATTCTGATAAATCATAAAGTATTTATTCATAATACTTCTTAATGTTTTATCATCACTTACCGTCAAAACATATTTCTTATATATATCACTAAGATGATATACTATCTGTAAATCATTACTAAGAATGTCATCTAAATATAAATTATTAGGCATTACTACATAAGAAACTATATCATTATCTAAATTACTAATTAACTCATCGATATCTTTACAAGATACAAATTTAATTCCTGATCCATCATTTAAAAAATATCTTACATTACTAACATCATCATCAAGTACACCAACTGTTTTATCTTTTAATTCATCAATATCATTAATACTTTTATTATCTTTACTAACTATTACATAATAATCTTTATACATCAAGATATCATTATCACCCAGTTCATCACTATAATTCATTATTCTAAATGAAACATTTTTCATATTGACATTTCCATTTTGTAAATATGATACCTTATTAAATTCAATTCCATATGAATTAGTAAATTCTTCTAAATAAGAGAATATTATTCCTTCTCCATCTTGTCCATATATTGGTACATCATTATACACAGAAACATCAATTACATTACTTTTATGACTATTTATCCAATTTTTCTCAAGTAAAGAAAAACTAGAAGAATCTTTCGTATAATTAAGAATAAAAATTGTAAGACAAACTGCCAAAAGTAATCCAATTATCGATAAGATAATTATTTTATTAGTTTTATTATTTTTTTTCATCGTATAACTCCTAATTCTTTGTCCAACTTATATAATCATTATCTACATGCTTTGTCCCAACTATTACAAATGTTGTATCTTCTTCTGCATCATCTGCTTTTTTCTGTGTCAAAAAATATTCAAAATCATAATCTTTAATTACTTCTTCACTGTAATAAGTATATGTATTATTAGCTATTTCTTTTGCCTTATCTTTACTAACACTATCTAAATATGTAATTGTTATATAAATTATCTTTCCTTGTATTCTAACACTTACATCATCAATTTCATCACGTTCTTCAAGTTCACTAATCAATTTATTCGTATCCTCTTTATTGACTGAAGCTATTCCTTTAAGTCGATCTCCATATTCTGAATCACCTGAAGAAAAAATCATTCTTGCAAATATTGCAAACATAATAATCACTAAGATTAATGTAAGTCCCAAAACAATTGCTAACCCCTTATGTCTTTTTATTAATTCCATTTTTTATACCTCCATATATAATTAAATTATACAATAAAATGAAATATTTTTCAATTACTAATAAATAATATGTTATAAATATCATAAATATCGTTATCTTTAATAATATTTATGTCTCTTAAAATTATTTTCATTAACTTACTTTCTCATATATAGCTACTAGTCTAATATTTTTATCAATTACCGTATTCATATCAAATTCATATCCATCCATTGCCCAATAAAGAAATCTATAGCCTTCTTTTTGTGGCACTTCAATATCAGTTAATTTACTTCCAACTTCTATCATCATACTATTAATTTTACTTCCACCATCCGTATCAAAAGATACTCTTGCATATTGAATTGCTTCCCACTTTGCCTTAAGTGTCATATCACTATATACTTCGGTATTAAAATCATATAATTCATCGTTTAAATACCAACCAACAAAATGATATCCAAATTTGGTAGGTTCATTTGGAACCGGTAATTTCTTTCCTTTCTCAAGTTCACTACTATATATTCCATTTCCACCATCTAGTTCATATGTAATTAACACCCACGTCTCATCCCATTTAGCCGTAAGATAAATATCACTATATACTTCCGTATCAAAATCATATAATTCATTATCTTTATACCAACCTAAAAATTTATATTTATTCTTCTTTGGATCTACCGGTTTAATAACTTTATCTCCCTCTTTTACCGTCTGTGTCTTAACTTCATCCCCAAAATCGAAACTAATCGTATAATTATTAGTAATCTCGGGAACTTTTACAAAAGAAGCCTCCAGTGTCATATCTTCATATATCGGACTACTCCTATCGTATATTACCCCATCTTTTAGTAAAGAAACAAATATATATCCATCCATCGAAGGCTCATCTATATTATTGATATTTCCACCACTAGCTACTTCAAATGAACTTAGCAATTCACCATTATTATTAACGATTTTTATCGTATATTTTTTAGATGCACATCCACTAAGTAATAATAACATAATCATAAAAATTCCATACTTCTTCATAACTCTTCATTCTCCTTAGTCATATTTTTTATCTTAGAAACCACAATTTGATAATTATCTAATCGTTTTTCTACTCTTCCAATTACCGTAATAATATCATATACTTTCATATCTTTAAATTCTTCATATACCTTAGGAAATAAAGTTAAATCAACTTGTCTAAATTCATCACTTGCCATAACAAAAGCCATTACATCATTCTTCTTAGTAATTACTTCTTTAATCTTATTAACTTCAAGTACTATCTCAATATATTTATCAACATAACTATCTAATTGTAAAGTATTAACACTATTACTATCTTTATATTTACTAACCGGATGTTCTGATAAATAAAAGCCAAATAACTGAAATTCTTGATGAATCCTTTCTTCTTTATCATACTCTAAAAACGAATCAATAATTGGTTCTGGCACAGATATAAGTCCTTCATCTTGTGATAATTCCACATAATTTAAAATATTATCCAAATTGTTAATTAATGTTTTTCTATTTTCACCAAAATTTCTAAAACAATCAGCCAAAATCAAACTCTCTAATACTTTTCTATTAACCGATTGCCCATACATTCGCTTAGCAAAATCAATAAAACTACTAAATTCTCCTCTTTCTCTTTCTCTAAGAATTAAATTAGAAATATTTCCCCCAACATTTCTAATAATTGATAAAGGGCAAATTATCTCTTCATTCTTAATTATATATTTATCAGTAGATATATTAATCTCTGGTTTTAATACTTTTATTTTCTTTCCCCTTAACATTGCAATATATTTACTTGTCTTACTTTCATTATTAATTGAATTATTAAGTATTGATATCATAAAATAACTATAAAAATGCCCTTTCAAAAAAGCCATCTTATATGCAATCATCGAATAAGCAACAGCATGTGATTTATTAAATCCATAATTAGCAAACTTTAAAATTAAATCATATACTTTAACAACTATTTCCCTATCGTATCCTTTAGATACACTCTGACTAATAAATTTTTCTCTTTCATTAATCAAAATACTTTCTTTCTTCTTACTCATTGCTCTTCTTAAAATATCAGCTTCCCCTAAAGTATATCCTGCCATCTTACAAGCTATTTGCATAATTTGTTCCTGATAAATAATAATTCCGTATGTTTCCTTAAGAATATCCTCTAAATCTTCATGTAAATAATCAGGTTTTATAATTCCAGCTCTTCTTTTTAAATATTCCGGAATACTCTCCATAGGTCCTGGTCGATACAGTGCAATTGCCGCGACAATATCATTAAAATTATCAGCCTTAAGTTTTCTTAAAAAATTTATCATCCCCGGAGACTCAAATTGAAATATCCCTTCCGTATCTCCCCTTTTAAATAATTCAATACTCTTCTGATCATTTTCTGGTATATTACTAAAAGTAATATTAATTTTCTTATCCTCTCTAATATTATTAATTACTTCATCGATCAAAGTCAAATTAGATATTCCCAAAAAATCCATCTTAAGAAGTCCTAAAGGTTCTAAATAATCTTTTGAATAACCAGAAACATACATCCCCAATTGATTCCTATATAGTGGTATTGTCTCATCAATATCGATGTTACTCATAACTACTCCCGCAGCATGAATTGATATATGTCTAGGTAACCCTTCTAAATGAAGCGATATTTCATAAAGTTTCTTAACATCATCTGAATTATTAATTAATTTTCTTAAACTATCATTCTCTTTATAAGAACTCTCCAAATCCTTTGAGCACATCTTAGCAACATTATCAATAAGACTAGTTTTTAATTTTAATACTCTTCCAACATCTCTAATTACTTGTTTTGCTCCCAAAGTATTAAAAGTAATAATTCCAACAACTTTCTTTTCCCCATACTTATTAATTACATAATCAATTACTTCTTGTCGCTTTAAAGCATCAAAATCAATATCAATATCAGGCATTGTCACCCTTTCACTATTCAAAAATCTCTCAAATAATAAATTATATTTAATTGGATCAATATCAGTTATCCCAAGCGTATAACTAACGAGTGATCCCGCTGCCGAACCTCTTCCTGGGCCTACTAAAATATCATGTTTTTTTGCATATAACACATAATCATAAACAATTAAAAAATAATCATTAAATCCCATCTCATCAATTACTTTTAATTCCTTATCAAGTCTCTCTTGATATTCTTTTGTAACATTTCCATTAAGCCTTTTATTAAGCCCCTTATTAGATAAAAATGATAGATGATTCCTACTATCGATATTTGCATCATAGATTGGTAATAAATTAGCCGTATATCCAAGTTCTACTTGACATATATCCCTAATATATTTTGTATTCTCAATATCTTCTTCCAAACTCTTCTCTATTACTTCTTGATATTCAAGTAAATGTTTCCCCTTATTTTCTCCAAAAGCATACTCACCAAGTGTTTTTCCTAAATCGATCATTCTCAAAAAATCTAAATATTTATCATCATCTTTATCTAAATAACTAACATCATTAATAAATACAGCTCTATCACTAATTTTTTCTCTTTCTAACTTATCACTATATCCAATAAATCTATCATCATATATCTTATAAATCTCTTCGTTATAGTAACTATAAGGCATAACTACTACTAAATCATCCTTATAAGTATTTAAATCATCTATATTAAGTTCTCTATCAGATTTTATTGTTGCTAACTTGATTAAATTCTTATAACCATCATTATTTTTAGCATACAACAAAACTACATATTCTAAAATATGCAGTTCTATCCCAATAATCGGTTTAATATTATTTTTTTTACATTCTTGATAAAACTCCATAACCCCAAACATATTATCACTATCGGTTATGGCTAAAGCCTTATATCCATAATTAACAGCCTTACTAACTAGTTTTCCTATATCATTTAAACTTCCTAATATTGAATAACTAGTTTTAACTTGTAATGCTGTATAATCCATGAATATGCCTTCTTTCTTTTAAAATCTCCACATAAAATACATTATTGCTATTGCTGCTAATGCTATTACTAAAGCTAAAATAGCAACATTAGAAAATCCACCACTTTTAACTCCAATATCAGTTCCAAGAATAGATCCTTTAAATTTCTTTACTAATTTATTCTCTTTCTTCTCCGTATGATTTGCTAACTTATAACTCTTATCTAACTTAAGCGTATAATTATCATCTGAATTAATTAATAAAGTTTCTTCGCTTCCATCTTCATTTTTAAAACTCTTACTCATACTATTCATAATAACCCTCACTTTCTTTTATTCTCACTAATCATTATTTTACATTCACTTAATTGTTTAATTCTCTCAATAATTCTTCTTGCTTTTACTCTATCGATATCTTTATTACTAACTGCTAAATGTTCTTCTAACTCTTCAATCGTCAAATTAGAAGTAAAGAAGGTTGGTAATTTTTCTTCCATTCGGTACTGCAATATTGTTCCTAAAACTTCATCTCGAGACCATTCCGTAACACCATCAGCGCCAATATCATCCAAAAGTAAATAATCTATCTTTTTAATTAAACTAAACTTATGTTTATACTCATCACCATCATAAAAAGATTCCTTTAAACTTCTTAAAAATTCTGGATAGTAAATAATTGCTACCATTTTCCCATTTTTAGCTATTTCATTTAACATAGCTGATAACAAATAAGTCTTTCCACATCCAAAATTCCCAGATAAATATAATCCCTTATGATATTCCCCCTTCTTAAAACTTTTTAAATAATCATTAATCCATTTAATTATTTCAAAACGATTCTTATCAGTCGTATCAATATCTTTCATCGATGCATTTTTAATATCCCTATTAATATTAAAATAATATATATTATCCAAATAACTATTCTTCTTATCTAATTCCTTTTTATATTTACAAGGTACATAAGAAAATTCTACCAAATCCATATTAGCTTCCGGATAATATACATATCCAGATACTTCATTCTTACATTCTAAAATATTTTTACAACCTTGACAATTTCTAAGCTCACAGGCACTTTTCTCAATCTTTGTCGTATATTTCATAAGTACTTCTGTAGGCATATCTAACTTATTACAAATCTTCCTAAAAGTCATATCATTATCATAATCTTTTTGATAATCACTCTCTAACTTATAATTAGATTTTCCATATTTAGAATTTTTAATAACCTCTTTCATACTTTCCATATTATCTATACTCCTTAAGCATCTCTTCAATTGCCATTCTCTCATCATCTGATGCCCTCTCAGTTTCAATATCTTTATCAAACCATACCGGTACATTCTTATCTTTAATTATTTTCTTATTATTCTTACTATTAACACTCTTTTGATGATTCTTTCTAGCAATTTCCATTGCATCTTCAACAGTCTCAATATTCTTTCTTGACCATTGTCCAGCAATTGTTTCAACCAAAGATTTAGTAAGTTTATTATCATTAGTCTTTAGCACATAATCAATAAGTACATTAACCACACCCGGTTTTAACTTATAATCGATAATTAAATCTTCCAAAAGTTTTATATCTCTCTTAACTGGTTCAGCATCTCCACATTTACTTCTCAAAAAATCATATGGACTAACCGTCTCAAAAGTATATATCATCTTTGCAATATTTGAATTATCACCAATTGGTTTTCTTAAATACTCCGGTTGTGTCTGCTCAATTACCGTTGGAAGTAAACCACTATGATCAAATTGATAATGATCTCTTGCTACTTTTCTAAGTTCATCACGATTAACAGTTCCTCGTTCATTAATACAAGATTTAATAATATTTCCCATCTTAGCTGCATCAATATCATATAAATATGCTAAAGATATAATTAACTCTTGTAAATCCTTCGTAAATATCTTTCTATCAATTTGTTTAGGCATACTTTCTATCAAGAAATTCATATCAAAATTACTATCAATATTTAATCTCTGTTTATTATATTTTCTAATATTATCTTTATATATATCAAAAGATGTACAAGGAACACTCTCAAATACCTGATTAAACTTCTTTGTAATTTCCACATATCCATCTTTATTTATCTTAGGCATCTTAAAATAATTAATTAATCTCTCATACTCAGTTTTTCCAACATTATTATAAAGAACTATATTAAATATTGGATGAGAGAAAAACTCATGACTAGATATAGGTGAATATATTTCATATATATAATTATTAACACTATCCGTCTTTATATAACTCTTAATCAATCCAATTCCCTCTAACACACTTCTCACTTCAACAAACTCTTTACTAGAAATATGTAAATTAGCTAAAAGATGTGCATGACTTAAATTTTCACTTACTGTATTATTTCTCTTTAAATCATTATAAAGAATATTATATAAAGATACTGCCATTGGTCCAATTATCGGTAAATATAACATATTAAGAACATCCATATCCATTGTCGTAATGACACTCTTATTAACAACTATATAATTATCCGCTGGTAATAGTGTTATATCCATAATCATCACCCATATCTAAATTATATCATTTATTGGTAATAAAATCTATATCAAAAATAAATTTCTTAATAAATTCCCAAAGCATTATAATCATACCACTATAATTATCATTTGTCAAGTTATAATTCATACATCTGTTTGTATATTTCGCTAATTAAAAATCATAAATACTCATTATCAATAAATATTTATGACTTTCTATTTTACAATTTATATTCTATATCATTAGCTCCGCTTCAAATACTTATCAACTAACTATTATATCCAATATATATTCCAAATATTTATAACTTTCTATTTTACAATTTATAGCCTGTTTTGCAAAAAAAGAGGCAAAACAGGCACAACCTTCTACGAAATACCACATATAACCAGTTATTTTTTCCACACCACCTTTTCTTTCCTTTAAAAGAGCAACTTGTGACGTTCTGCATCATTAAGAACTAGCGGTCATAACCGAGCGGGTGGCATCATAGCCGCTGATATTACCTTGGAAGCTGCCGAAGAAGAACGCACCCGCACCGGAACCACCGCTGCAGAAGCCGCCACGTTCGAACCACGGAGTACTGTCATTGACAAAGCGGGCATAGTCACCATACCAATTACTTACTTCGGATAAGCCATGTCCATAACATATTCCACCATTACATGCCGTAAGTGAACTAGTTGTCGTATAATCATCATAATATTTACTGTTAGGTTGACTCGCAAAGCCTGCAGAATTGCCATTTGACGTCGCTCCCCAAGTACTACTTGCTGGACTATAATATCCCATAACATATTCATATGCACCACCTGACATATCATAGACTCCAGTAATATTACCTGTCGTACTGGCTACTTTACTTATATCATGTGTACTACTCTTTGTATTTGTATTATATTCTAGTAAATAGCCATCCCATGTATAAAAACCATAGGTATTGGATGTTTCCGTTGATGTTTGACTGGTATATACGGTATTAATGGCGGTACTTCCACCAACATTTCCACCACTTCTTCCGGTATAATATCCAGATGAATTATTAATATATACTTCTCTATTTACCCCATACCTACTATGAGATAAATATGCTACTGCTCCCCATTCACTATTCTTTATCATATGTGCATCGACATTACTAGTCATTCCATATGTACTTGTCCCAAATATTTGAGCAGTCGTAAATTCTTCAGATACTTTTTGACTTCTAAGAGAACTGATATTTGGTTTTATTAACGGAGCCGCGGCCGTTCCACCTGTTTCAAACTTTCCTACCCAAATACCATTTACTTCCACATCACCAAATGTAAAGGCAGGATGCGTGTAATAAGTATTAACTGCATCTCCTAAAGTTTTAGTCGCTGATTTATCTTCATATATAATATCAATTTCTATTGGGACTGTATAATTATTTGAAGAAGAAAATTCCATCGTATATGTTATCTGATTATCTGAATTACTTTGATTATATACGCTAATAAATTGAGAAGTAGGCACTTCAATTCCAAGACTAGCATTTGAAAAAGTACCTGTTTGAAGAGCATTATTTACATCTGTCGTTGCTTCTTCTAATGTATAACTAGTAAGTCCATTATTCTGGGCATAAGCATGCCACCAATTAATAAGTAATGCCTTATCACTATCAGACATTAAATAAGGTAGACCATAACATTCTGGATTTTCCTCATATGTTGGATTAGTTAATGTACTACATTTAACTTCTGGTATTCGGTATTTATACCTAGGTATCCAGACATAATAAGCTAAAATGTCATCTTCTGATACTACTACTCCAGATGTATTTTGATAAGTACTTCTAGAACTATCACTAACAAGTACCATATTAGCCCATTCTTGATTATTATAATTATACCAAGAAGCATCGTCTTCAGATACTGTTGAAGTTACTCCATTACTAGATATTACTACCGGTATCATACCATCTTTAATATCTGGTTTACTTGCTTGTGGATAATCCATACAACTACCATTTAGTGATAAACTAAATGATTGATTCATCGTTTCACTACTTGTCTCTTCTGCATCTAACCATATCCATAAATAATATGTATCTGTAGTTGTAGCATTATAATCTTTTGAAGTAAGTAAATTAACTTTATCACCAGTTATCTTTCCATTAAAATTACCAGAACTTACTACTCCTGTTGTTGGACTAGTATTACTTGTTGTTAGTGCATATTTAAAATTAACACTATTAGATAATCCAGTACCAAGGCTATTAATATCTAGCCATAAATCCATATAGATAGTTTTATTACTTACTGAAATTGTTGGATTTACCACTAATTCTCTTTTAATATAATTTCCCCTAGTAGTTTCTGATACTGTTGTCGGGATAATTCTAGCATCCCCAGACTTTATTGCTCCACCCATATCAGCACTACATGAAAATCCTTCTGTAGTTGTAAATGTTACCTGTGTTTTCTGTTCTTCACTAGTAGCCCAACTCAAATAAGCATAAGTCCCACCAATTAATCCTAAAATCACTATAAATACTAAAATAAATAAGATGATTTTCTTTTTTTTACTCATAATCATGCCTCTTTGAATAATTAAATATATTTTATATTCTAAAACAATTATAACAAATTAAAAAATTTATGTCTATATCTAAATTTACATCATTATAAATATTTAATTATTTCTTTACAATAAAACCAGTTGCTATCTTTCTTGTTTGTTCTCTTTGATACCAATCTATTGGCCTATTAACTATTTTGTTATTAATAACTAATACTGAAGAATTACCACCATCTAAATTAGCAGCATTATATGCCCCATATTTTTCCATAATTTCTAAGACTGAAGCCATCGAAGCCCCTAACGAATCTGCTCTTCTTCCATCAATTACCAAAAATAACACTATACCATCCTGTCTTTGACCAATTGCTGATCTTGGATGAATACCATATCCGCCATTTCCTTTAATATTAGCACTTATTCCATTAACGATTAAAAAAGGTCCAAATTCAACCGCATCTCTAATTCCCATATTTATTGCTTCTTTAGCAGATATATATCCTAAATATAATTTATTATCATTAGTAAATCCAATTACTCCACTATTATTAGAAGTTCCATTAATAATTTTACCATCTTGAATAACGATTCCTACCGGTTGTCCACCACTACCTTCACCATCTTGATCTAAAAATCCTCCCCCATTAATTGCTACAACTGCGTCATTTTCTTTAGCCATATCGACCAAATATTGCCCATCATACCCTAAATATTTCGTATGTACTACTGATACTTTTGATGGATCATATATTACTGCCATATAAGCATCAAAATTATAACCTTCTACTTTAAAATACTTATAAATCTCTCCTTCTTCATGTTCTAATACTTGCTTATCATATTCATCCTTATATACTATATCATTTCCTTTTTCAGATACAATATCGATCATATCAATATCACTATTTTCTCCTGGTTCAATTATTTTATTACCCTCAAGCACCTTATTAATTGTCTTATCACTATATAACCAAGTAGCTAAATATTGATGTGATAACGTAGTCATAGCAGTTGTAATCCAAAAATCTCTAAATCCATGCCATGGACCATAAAACAAAAATCCTACTATTAAAAACATTGAAATAACTAATGAAATAATTATCTTTTTAGCCTTACCTTTATTTTTCTTCTTAATTTTCTTCATTACTATCTATTCCTTCATAAACACCATCATCATTATAATCAATATATTCATTATGAATCATTTCATAATTATTAATATTATCATTTTTATAATCATTATAACCATCTATCTTCTTATTATAATTATTAATATCTAATACATATAAATTAATTATTTTTTCATATAATTCCTGATAACTATCACATATCTTATTAATATTCTTATCTTCATATATAACCTTACATCTTTTATCTATCATAGCAATATTGTTATCAATCTTTTTAATTACTTCATTATACCTATTTAATATCTCTTCATATTTATCTTTATCCAAAGTAAAAGTTTCATAAAAAAAATCACTCGATAAATTTAAATATTCCATTCTTATTTCATTATAATCAGAAACATTTATAGATAAATCTTGATAACTACTGCTAATTATCTCCATATTCTCATTCTTAATCTTATTACTTTTATTAATATTATAAATAATTATTAAAATTCCTCCTAAAATTACTAATAATATACTTATAATAATTATTAACATTTTCTTTTTATCTTTCATTACTACACTTCCTATCTTTAATAATTTTATCAAAATTTAACTAATATGTCTACTAAATAATTTATCTTTAGAAAAAAACAGGAAATAATCCTGTCTTGATAACTAATTACACTATCTATATAATATAATTATTTTATATTTTTCTTCATCTTTTTCTCACTTAGTCC
>CAMGAM010000028.1 GCA_946007485.1 uncultured Mycoplasmatota bacterium | reverse complement strand
AAATGTAGGAAATCGGTAAAAATAAATGTCGGTTTTCCTACATTTTTAATTAGTGTTACAATTACAATAGAGGTGATTGTAAACATGAATATAGAAAATGAAAATAAATTAAGAAATATGTTAAAGGAGATGATCAGATTGAATATAAAGCCTAATTTTGCAGCATTAGGTCGAGAATACGAATGTGATTATAGAACAGCGAAAGTTAAATATTATGAGGAACAAAATAAAGAAAAAGGTATCGAAATAGTAAAAAAATTAAGAAAATATATAATTGATGATTATAAAGAACTTATAATTAATAAGTTAGAAACAATACCAGGAATAACAGCATATTCAATATATTATTTTCTAAAAGTTGAAAAAGGATATAATGGTTCTTATGAAACAATTAAAAATTTTGTAAGAAGTAATAAAGATAAAAGAAAACAACCTGCATCGATAAGAGTTGAACCAATAATTGGTAAATCTGCACAGGTTGATTGGAAAGAAGATTTTAAATTAACTAATAAGGATGGCGAGTTGTTTGTTATTAATTTATTTCTAATTAGATTACACTATAGCAAAAAGTTTTATGCAAGATTAACAATTGATAAAAAAAGAGATGAAGTTAAAAAATGTATTGTTGAATCACTAGAATATTTTGGTGGAACACCTAGAGAAATATGGTTTGATAATATGGCAACAGTTATGGTTAAAGAAGGAAAACATAAGAAGGTTCATAATGAAATAAAACAACTAGGAAACGACATAGGATTTCAACCAATATTGCGTCAAGCAAGAAGACCTAAATCAAAAGGTACAGTAGAAAATTTAGCAAAACTATGTGATAGATTAAAATCTTATAATAATGAGTTTGAAACATTAGATGACTTAATAAATATAGTTAATAAATTTAATGAAGAATGTGGGAATGAAAAGTCACAAGCACATAATAAAATTGTTAATGAGGTTTTTGAAGATGAAAAAAAATATCTAATACCACTTCCAAATAAAAATATACTTGAAAAATATAAACAAAATATTGAATACAGAAAAGTCTCGCAAGATTCAATGATTGTTTATAGAGGTAATAGATATTCTGTTCCAACTCGATTTATTGGTTCTTACTTAGGAATAAGAATTATAAATAATCAAGTCTATATATATGATAACACAGATTTAGTAAGATGTCATGTAATAACAAATAATAATTTAAATTATCATAATGAAGATAAAATAGAAATACTAAAGAGTGATTTGTTATATGGATTAGATGATAAAGAAATAGAAAACAAAATAAATAATGCTGATTTACAGATATATGATTTTTTGAAAGGAATGAATTATGATGTTAAATGAAACAATAAATATATTAAATGATTTGAATTTATATGGATTAAAAAATAGTATAAGTAATGAAATAGATTATATAACGAATAATAACTTATCATTTTTAGAGGGATTAAATCATTTTCTAAAAAGCGAGGTTAAATATAGAGAAATAAATAGAGCTGAAGCAAATATCAAAGTAGCACATTTTCCTTATCTAAAAGAAATAAAAGATTTTGATTTTGATTATCAACCAAGTATTAATAAGGATGTAATAAATGATTTATCAACATTAAGATTTATTGAAGAAAAGAAGAATGTATTATTTCTAGGAAGTCCAGGAGTTGGCAAAACACATTTAGCAACATCTTTAGGAATTGAAGCAGCAAGAAAAAGAAATTCAGTATATTTTATTAGTTGTAATGATTTAATAACTAATTTAAGTAATGCTTTTAAAGAAAATAGATTAGAAAGTAAAATAAAGTTTTATTGTAAGTACAAACTTTTAATAATTGACGAAATTGGATATTTACCAATTACAAAAGATGAAGCAAATATGTTCTTTCAATTAATAGCAAAAAGATACGAAACTAAACCAACGATTATAACGACTAATCAACCATTTTCAAAATGGGGAGAAGTTTTTGGTGATACGACAATTGCTTCAGCAATTATTGATAGATTAGTACATCATTCAATTATTATAAATATCAAAGGTAAATCTTATAGAATAAAAGATTTAGTACAAGAAGATTTTGAACATCAAAAAAGTAGCTAATTAAAGCTACAATTTAATTTTACCAAAAACCTACAAAAATTTTTACCGAAAAACTACAAAAAAAATTGACATTTACACTACTTAATATTTAACTAATTTATAATATTAACTATATAATCTACTTTGCTATTTTTTCTTTAAATTAATGTTTCTTTAATTTTGAAAATACAATGTATCCTACTGAACACAAAGTTGTGATAGCAAACAATATTGTTGTCATTAGAAGAATATTAGAATCATTTTTCTTGGTTTCTTCTTTACTTCCAATTTCAAAATATTGGAATGTATTTTCTTTTGTATCATATTTATAATAATTATATTCTCCATTATCCAAATTCATATCATAAACGATTTTAAATCTATCATTTATTTCATAAGCATCATATTCTTTTTCATTAATTGTTACTTTAGTTTCTTTATATCCATCTAGATGTTTGTTATTTATATATAATAATAATTCTGATGATTTGTTTTCATTATATAATTTATAATTATCGTTATCATATGTGGCATATTTAATATTACCTTCATTATCTTTTAATCCGATGATTGTTATTTTAGCTTGTTCACTTGTATAAGATGGTACCTCAATATCTTTAATTTTTGTTTTACATTCAGTAGTATTTGTTGGTGCTTTTAATAGTTTAGCAGATTTAACTACTGTATAATCAACTCCATCTATTTTAACATTTATAGGATTTTTATCAATGATTGATACATTTATAGTATAAGTTTTTTTTGTTCCATTTTCTGCTGTACAAACGATTTCATATTTTCCACCATCTGCAGATAATTCTTTTTTTCCTGTTCCTGAGATAGAAGCTCTACCACTTATTGCTTTGGCAGAAATATTAATGCTATTAACTGAAGGTTCTACACTTACAGAATAACTTTCTTTATCTTTGTTAAAGTCAATACTGTAACCATCTACAGTTAACGAAGATAATCTTGCTTCTGTTTCCTTTTCTCTTGGTTTAACTACATTAACTGTTTTTGTAATCGAAACATTTGAATTAGTACCATCTGCACTTGTAATATCTCCACTTGCTGTAAATGTAATGGTACCTATATTTGTTGCTTTACAAGTAACTGTGAAGCTCTTTGATGTATTATTACCGTTAGCTGTAACATCTGCGTATATTTGTGAACAATCATTAGTTGCTCCAGTTCCTGACAATTTAAGATTCCATGCAGCAGTATTACTTACTTTAACTGTAAAAGTTACATTACTTCCGTTTTCTATAGTTTCAGGAACACTTCCACTTGCACTACCAGCAGCTAATACAATATTTGGTATCAAAAATGCTAATAGTAATAATAAATTATTTAATACTTTTTTCATCCTTATATTCTCCTTTATTGCTCAATTAATTTTTGACCTAATAAATGTTGCCTTATTCTTAATAGGTCAGCTGAATTGATAGTAGTACCTGTTGCTATTGATCCAGCTTCTTTATATGCTCCTGTCAATACACTAGTACCTAATAAATGTTGACGCATTTTTAATAAATCTGCTGAATTTATTTTACCATCACCATTTAAATCTCCATATACTATTGCTGTAAATATTTCGGAGTTATATTTAAATTGCATTCCCGTTGATATTACTGTATTACTTCCAGTAGTAGTATACTCTAATTCGACTTTATTTTTAATGTTTGTTAATGAATCTTCTAATTTAAATCCATGAACAAAACTATTTTTTATTTTAAATCCTTTTTTAACAAATCGTTCTTGAAGTGTTTCTTTTTCAATTACAGTTAGATTGTATTTTGCTGTTTTACCTCCAACTGTTGCTGTTATTGTTACTTTACCTGGAGTTATTGCTGTAACTTTTCCATTGTTTACTGTTGCTATTTCAGCATTACTTGTTGTCCATAATACTGTTTTATCGTCATTTGTATCTGTTGGATTATATGTAACTACTAAATCTTCGTCTTCTCCAACATTAAGTTGTCCTATTTTCTTATTTAAACTTATGCTTGTTAATTTTATTCTTGGTGTAACAGTTAATTCATATGTTGCTGTTTTGTCTCCAACTGTTGCTGTTATCGTCACTGTTCCAGCACTAATTGCTTTTACATATCCGTCTGCAACTGTTGCAATATTTGGATCGCTTGTTGTCCATGTTATCGTTTTATTGTCTGTGGTATTTGATGGATTATATGTTACTGTTAATAGTTCTTCTCTTTCTGCAATTAGAGAACCTGTTGCTTTATTTAAACTTATGCTTGTTAATGGTTGCTTTACATCTACAACATATGTTGCTGTCTTGCCTCCGACTATCGCTGTTATTGTTGCTTGGCCTGGAGCTATTGCAGTAACTTTTCCAGTTGAATCTACTTTTGCAATTGATTCATTTGATGATTCCCATGTAACATTCTTATCATCTGTTGTATTTATAGGATTATATGTTACTGTTAAGTTTTCTATTTCTCCAACATTTTTAGTGCCTGTTGTTTTATCTAAAGAAATATTTTTTAATGGTACTTTTACTAAAACATTAATAGTTTTAGAAAGTGAGTGGCCACTTAAACCACTAAAATCAGCTTTATAAAAATATACATCATTAAAATACATTGTACCTGTTTGATTATTAGTATTATCATTTATTTTTATAGATATGATACCAAGTTTAATTTGTCCTATTTGATTAGGGTAAGTATACAAAGCAATATCTCCGTTATCTCCATTTCCTTGCCAACTAGAATCAGTCTTAAATTCAATAAATTCTAAATTATTACTGACACTTAATTTGGTTCTAACTGCTGATATTTCTATATCACTACTGATAAATAATCCGCAATCAACAATAGTTCCTACTTCACTACTAGATGGACATTCAACATATAAATTACTACTTGCAAAAACATTGTTTAGAGGAATAATCCATAAAAACAATATCAAAAATATTTTATTATTAAAATTCATACTATTCCTCCAAACTTTCTATTTCTTTTTTTACGTATTGATATAATTTGGCTACATCATTTA
Organism: uncultured Mycoplasmatota bacterium; assembly: GCA_946007485.1. Taxonomy (GTDB): domain Bacteria; phylum Bacillota_I; class Bacilli_A; order RF39; family UBA660; genus RUG705. The sequence goes on along the minus strand of CAMGAM010000028.1, from coordinate 7,304 downwards.
ACTCTAATACTGAGTCATTAAATACATCAGATGCTAGTTTAAACTCTTTATTCATATCAAATGCTCCTTTTAGGTGTTGATATAATTTAGCTACATCACCGACATCGACTATTCCATCGCCTGTTGTATCTCCTGGAATAACAGCTATATATTCTGATACTTTTGTTCCATCTTTTTTATAAATACCAATAATATCTCCGGTTGCAATATATTTATTTTTACTAGATACTTTTATTTCATACTTATCTCCATCATAAATACTATCTACAAATCTATTAGTATCAAAGTTTTCTTTAAGTTGAATAAAGCTATCATCAATTATTTTATAATCATCTAAATTTACTTGATCTAATATTACTGTTATAGGTATTTCTTTTACGATATTACTTCCATCTAATGAACTGATTCTTAATTTAGTATTTCCTTGTTTTAAGGCTGTGATAGTACCATCATTATTAATTGAAATAATACTATCATCTAATACTTTGTAATCTACCTTCATATTAGTAGAATTACTTGGAATAAAGTTAATAGATACTTTTTTTGTTTCTCCAACTTCAAGTTTTAATTCACTGGTAACTTCTAAATCAGTTAAATATATGTAATTAAAGTTTTTTAAATATGGATAATTATCTTCAATAGTCCATATAGAATCGAAATCAAAATTTAAATAAGTATTTTGCTCTTTTAATTGTTCCTCTGTCTTTCCGGTTACGTTATTAAATGTAGTTGTATTTTCTCTATCTTTTACTATACTAGAAGAATATATGCCTAAATAATAGCTATTTTTAATTATCATTCCATAAGAGGTACCTACAATATTACCAACGTTATTGTCAACTTCTTTAGAATATACATTATAACTATTCTCAATAATAGAAGATTCACCGTTACCAACTATTCCTCCACCGATTAAATTTGTTTTTAGATTGCCATAATTATATACATTTTTAACATTACCTGCATTAAAGGTATCAGTAGCAACACCTAAATATCCAACAATTCCTCCAACAATGCTATTAGTTGCTGTGATATTGCCATAGTTATAGCATTCGCTTATTTCACTTCCATATGATTCGTTTACAATTCCAGAAGCTTTTCCTTTATATTCATATCCAGTATTGATATCAGCATAATTAGCAATATGAATAAACTTGCTATTGTGGGCAGTTCCAACTATTCCTCCAGCGTAAGATGCATTTCCATCGATTTTTACTGATTTGGTTATAACTATATCTTCAAAAGTAGAATTATAAGCTAGGATAGATATTAGATTGCCCCATCCTGATTCCACTATATTAAAGTTAATATCACTAAAGATTATATTTTTAATAGTGGCTCCATCTAGGCTATAAAATAAGGATGGTAAATTACTTTTTCCGCTTAATCCTGATATAACGTGATGGTCTCCATCTAAGCTTCCTGAAAAAACTTGATAATTTGATATAGTTCCTATATTCCAATTATCCATACTAGAAAAATCTAAATCTTTTGTAAGTTTATAATGTACTTTCATATAATCTTCATTTGTAAATATTTTTACAAAGTCTTCAACACTGGTAATTAGATATGGATCATCTATACTGCCATTACCTCCAGACCATAAGTTTTTTAAACTATTAACTACAATATTATCGCTATCTTTTACTTCTCCATTATAAATGGTTTGTAACGTAAGATTTCCAGGAGTTAAAGTATCATTTATTTTAATAGTAGGTCTAACTTCATTATTTAAATTAAAATTGTTAGTAATTGTAAATAGATTAGTTAAATCTTCTCCTGATTCATTTATTAATTTATATTGGATTACATCTCCATTTGAAATATTTTCTGTCATGCTATATAATGCAAATTCTGAATCATTTATTTCATATTCTGTACCAGTTTTAATTACTGTATCAATCATTACATCTTCTATATTATCTACATTTTCTGTAAAGGCATAAATTTTATCAACATAACCATTATCAGATGTAACTTTAATAGAAAACTTATCACTTGGTAATAAAATATCATCTACATAAATACTATTTAATCCTATTTCATCAGTGCTAATGCTATCTAATAAAATATAATTATCACTACCATCACTACTAAGATAAATTTTATATAAATTTTCTTCCCTGTTATTAGAAAAGAATGATATTTTTTTTAGTTTTTCTTTTACATTACTACTTTTGTAATAACTAATAGTGCTAATTTTTGATTCATAATTGGCATCATATTCTTTAGTTCTGTCATAGTTTTTATCCCAGTTTTTTAAAGAAACTCCCGTTATGCCATAAGCCCCATCGACATTAGATTCATATGTCATATAAGGATAAGGATAATATTCTCCCCAAGAGTTTTTTAGGATAAAGGCTCCTTTTCCTGAAACAATGTTATTGCAATCTGTTAAATCACTTGTTGTTGAAGATTCTAATCTGCAATAGTTGTATTCGTAGTTGTCATCCCAACCAATGATTGCCATAGCATGACCTGCTGCTTTATCTGGTGGGTTGCAATCTCCATTTACATTTAAAATAAAATTTTTACTTGTATTATCTACATAAATACAACTTCCGGCTGAGGCTGGGGTTGATCCTGTTAAACTAACTGCAACTGAACCATAATTTATAATATGATTTTTAATATCGTTAACCCAGGCCTCCCTTTCTTCCTCAGTTGTATAATTTCCTGTAGCTCCGTAATTAACATAACTATCTACAACGTATTCTACATCATCCAAATTAAAGGTTTGCTTTAGATTTTTAACCGTTCTATCTACATTGAATGTTTCATAATGGTCAGTAGTTACAGGGGAAACTCCAGTTTCCATCAGAGTAAAGGCTGTACTAATTAGCCCACCACTTCCTGGCATAGTTCTTCCATAAACATAATATGGATTAAATTTTTCTTCAATGTAACTACTATGAACACTAGCATAATCTAATTGTCTTACTGAGAATTTTATTGGATTAGTTATATTGCTTAGCCCTGTTTTTAACATATTACTTTCTAATGAACTCATTGCAGCAAAAGCCCAACAAATTCCAAGACTACTTTGATCATCGGGAGCTGTAGAGTATCCATAATCATTTAAATTATAATATTCAGGATAACTAGATTTTAAACTAAAAAGACTAATCGGACTTTCTTCTTTTTTATATCTATAAATAAATTTTTCAGGAATTATTTCATAATAAGATTTTTCTTCATTTGATAGTTCCATATATTCTACCCAAGCGGGATTTAAAATATAATCTTTCATATAATTAGATTCATAATCAAAAGCATAACTTTTTTTATCTAGTCCTAAAAAAATAAAAGTTACTACTGTAAATATAAAAAATAAAAGTATTAAAATTTGCCTCTTCTTATTTCTAATATGTACCATGTGAATATCACTCCTATTATCTATATTCATTATAAAGTAAGTTACTAAATATTACAATGATAAATAACAAATTTTATAAAAATATTATAAGATATCATATAATTTAAAATGATAACAAACATAGGTTATCACTTAAATACAAAGTTAAATATTATTTTTATTATTATCAAGTTTTCTATACATTAATTTTTCGATATTCTTTTGTACAAAATTTCATTATAATAAAATATAGTATTATACTAATTATAGTAATTAATGATATATGTAGTACTAGTAATATTCTTAGTTTTAGATATTTATTTAAGTATGCTACCGCTAAGGCACTACCTATAAAGAAACCTATACCTATAAATACTGAAATCATTGAACTCATACTTTGTTTTACTACTTCTGTATCGTTTGTAGCGTTCATTTTAAGATATTTTAAATTAGCTATTAAGCCAATACATGAAGTTAATAAAATTATTAAGAAGCTTAATAAAAGTATTAATACTAAATAAAAGATACTTGTTTTAAATTTTATAAAGAATACAATATTACTAAAGATAATAAATGGTAATTCAATGACATAACAAGTAAGTATTTTTGATTTTAGGATTGTTTCCTCTTTTATAGGTAGGCTTTTAGTAATATTAATTGTTTTTCCTTCTAATGAGATACTTGATGATGTTATTGATGTCATTGATCCTACAAATAGAATATAGAAATAGAATAATATTGGTAGTGATAATCCCGTTGATACTCCATAACTTGATAGAATACTATCAAAAATACTAGGTCCTTTGATACATAGATATATAGATACAATTACACTTAATAATAGACCAAATGCTGTGTTAAATATATATACAGGTGAAGATAGATATTTTTTTAATTCTTTTTTTGTTAGTGATATAATTTGTGTTCTTTTTATAATTAATTTTTTTTTAGAATTTATTTTCTTTTTGATACTATTTTCTTTAGAATTAGAAATTATTTTAAAATAAAATTTAGAACCTATTAGAATAAATAATATAAAGGGAATAATATTTACTAGAATTATTTTTAATAAATCTAATATTTTAAAATCAATAATTAGATTTATATATAGCCCTAATGGAAAATATATACTTGTTAGTAGGTCATTAATACCTACCTGAAGACAACACAAATACCAATTTTTCTTTTATTTTACGTTCTTTTATTTAGTCAAAAATCAGTTTAAATACGAATTAGATACAATTTATTTTATTTTCTACAAAATTCATTTGGTACCTAACATAATACTCGCAAAGCCTTATAATTCCTAGGAAAAGTTGTAAATATGCTAATTTTATTTGAACATTTTTGTTACCTAAAATTGAAAAGGTTAAATCGCGCAAACCCTTATAAATACTGGGTTTGAGCAAAAAAATGAGAGCTTTTTTGCTCTCTTCAGGGGGGCCTACTCTCTTCAGTTAGAAGAGACCTAATTGTGTTAAACCCTTTAAATACGGGTCTTTTTATATTGGCATAAACCGTCATTTACCGTGGTTTTTTAGTATTTTTGTACCTAAATTGTACCTAAAAAAGACAGTAGTATTATTTCTACTGCTTGTAATTCTCTCATGAGTTTAGTATTTTATTTACCATTTCTGTGTAATTGTTTTCTGCTAGTTGTTTATCTAATTCTTTCGAAATAATTTTTATAGATCTAGATAATTCATCTTTATTTGACTGTAATTCTTTAAAATCGCTTATCATTAATTCCTTTTGCTTTTCTAGATATTTTTTATTCTTTTCTCCATAAAAGTAACTTTTTATTCTTTTAGTTTCGCCTGTTGAATTAGCCACATAATACATAGTATTAATTAATTCTACATATCCAGCTACAGAGATAATATTATCACACATGCTGTTATCAAGTTTTGATTTTTTATTTAAAAATGTAATATACAGATTTTCTATTATCAAAGAAACATATTTTATTTCATTAACTATATATCCTTTTATTCTTTTATTGCCTGATAAATAACTAACAGCTTCTTTGATATTTGTTACATGGGTTATTTTAGATAAATAACTATATATTCCTTTTATCTCATCTGATGTATAAATATCTCCAAGTAATTCATTACAATTATCAGCAACTATATCTTTAAAATATCCTGCTTTTGTCATAAAGTCTATATCTAAATTGTCACAATAAGACGTCGCTATAATATACATTATTTCCTCATAGACATTTCTTAACAAACACACTGCCATTAGAGTTTTATTATTATTTAATAATTCAGTAATTTCATTTAATTCATTAGAGATTTCTTTAAACAGATATTTTGAATTTTTATAGTTTGTTATACTTTTAAAATCATATTTTTCTATTATATCAATATATACAGCATTACTTATGTCTAATATTTTTATTGACTTATCAAAAGAAAAATTTTTATTTTTATTTTCTAGATCATTAATATATCCTTTTATTTTACTTCTTTTCATATTATTCTAACCTCTTTATATTATCTAAATTCTTCATCATTAGGTATGCAAAAATCGACTATATCATTATATTCTAATTCATGCAAATAAATTGCTATTTGACTCAAAACATATAGTTCTTCATAACTTAATTGATATAAATCTTCTTCTGTTACTTTGATATATTTATTAAAAAATGGTAATAGTGTTTTATATTGAATTAAAGCAAATTCCTTATCACCACTTTCAAGCTTTAGATCTAATATTTTTTGTAATGGATATGAATAATTCATTTTAGCATTATTTTTAAGATGAATTTCACCAACTAAAAGTTTAAATAAAAGATTATCTATAGGAGATTCACACTTAAAGTCCATATTCTGAAGTTGCCTATGAATTCCCTTCATTGAATACAATAGTGCATTGCAATACTTATTGTATTTATTAATATTTTCTTCTCTTGTTATTTGCTGATTAAATATATCAATTACTTCTTCTATTTCATCTGTTATGTTAGGACATCTTTTTTTTGATTCATTAACTAAATTATTCAAATATTCAAGGTTATTTTTTAAATCCTTTCTTTTTCTTATTGGAGTGTCCCTTAAAGTTTTAATTTCATCAAGATAATATTTCTTAACATATTTTGTTAAATAATTTATTGAATAATATTTGTATTTTATAAAATTAAATATCTCTTTTATATAAATAGATTTATTAATTAGCATTTGATCTGTTTCGTTGTTGTATGTAACTAATATAATTTCACCATTACATCTAGGATCTAATGCGTAGATACCACCGTTCCATACAACATATGGACTAACTTCAAAGTTTGCAAATTGAAATTCTTTATGTCTATCAGTTTTACCTGGATGGACTGAACTTAAAGATCTTATATATTCAAAGTAATTTGAATCTCCAACTTTAGCTATTTTATTATCTTTTTTTAATTTTAATAAATATTTTTCATTTATTTCTTTATGTTTAAATATAGTTTTTGTCCTGCTTGGTTTAATGTCATAAATTTTATATAATTCATCTATACATTCAATTAAAACTCCAGCTTGCTCAATAAATTCAAAGAAATCAAATGCACATCTATTCCATTTTCCAGTATTTAATTCCTTTTCATTAAGATAAATTACAATATCTTCTATTCTATCCATTAATGCACATATCGAATTCCAAGCATTGTCATTATTTTTATATTTTTTTAACAATGAAAAATCTATATAATCATTAATAGTATTTCTAAAATTTCTAATTACATTATCATTCAAGTATATTTTTTGCATCACTACCTCCAATCAAAAAAGAGCATATTCCATCTTAAACAACGAAATATACTCTTATTATCCAATATAAATTATAACATATTATTCTTTATTTTTTAACTTATCATAAATAAATTTAAACATGCTAGTCATGAAATCTTCCATATATCCTGGTTCTGACATCATCTTTTCAAACATATCAGTATTTTGTT